>JAPKCP010000221.1 GCA_028822885.1 Yoonia sp.
TTGTCGTTCCAAAGCACTGGTGTCACTGTAGTGGAAATCGGTCCTTTACCGCAGAGAAATGCAATCGTTCGATCGCATATGAAGCAGTGGATGGTTGACGTGAGCTTAGAAAACGGGCTTTGTAAATATAACGCGGCTACGTGAAATCTCATCTTTATCTTTTAAGGAGCGCCCCAATATGATCCGCATCTTACCCGCAGTTGCTGCTGCAGTTTTGACAGTTTCGATTGCAACGTCTGTAAGTGCTCAGGAGACGACCATTAAAATTGGGACAGGTGGTAAAACCGGTGTATATTTTCCGGCTGGTGGGGCGATCTGCCGTTTGGTGAACCGTGGAACTGCTGAACACGGAATTTCTTGCGAAGTAGAGTCTACGGGAGGGTCGGTTTCAAATCTCAAAGCTATTCGGGCCGGAACACTCGACTTTGGAATCGCTCAATCCGATTGGCAATTCCACAGCTTGAACGGATCATCAAGTTTTGAAGAAGATCGACCGTTCTCGGATTTGCGCGCAGTTTTTTCATTGCATCCTGAACCGTTTACAGTCCTTGCTCGTGCTGACTCGGGGATCGCAACTTTTGATGACCTCAGAGGCAAACGCGTTAACGTGGGCAATCCAGGTTCTGGTTCGCGCGGAACAATGGATGTTCTTATGGCCGCAAAGGGTATGACTTTTTCAGATTTTGCACTGGTTACAGAGCTACAATCGTCAGAGCAAGCAAGGGCCGTTTGTGACAATAGGATCGACGCAATGGTGTTTACTGTTGGGCATCCTAGTGGGTCAATTAAAGAAGCGACCACAGAATGCGATACCGTTCTCGTTGATGTTTCCGGTCCTGAAGTCGATGCGTTGATCGATCAAAACCCATATTATAGAACGGCAACAATCCCCGGCGGAATGTATCAAGGCAATTTGGAGGGCACTGCGACATTCGGCGTGGGTGCTACTCTTGTGTCGTCGGCTGATGTACCTGATGATGTGGTTTATGTTGTTACCAAGGCCGTTTTTGATAGTCTTTCCCGCTTCGTCCGGTTGCACCCTGCATTGGGCATCCTTGATGAAGAAGAGATGAAGACGGATGGTTTATCTGCACCAATTCACGATGGCGCCGCGCGTTACTATGGTGAGAACGCTCCAAGCTAACAATTAGGGCTAGTTTGGGTTTTATGTTTGCTCACTAATGCCCGTAAATTATAGAAAAACGGCGCTCTTAATGGGCGCCGTTTTTTTATGGGCTTGCTCTCACGTATTATCGCTATGACGTCGTGACTTAGGAATTTTATCGGCTAAGTTATCGCTTCAAATTTAACAGTTTATGACAGTGAAAGAACGATGTAAACGATGGCACCAAACAGAGGCAAAGGGTAGATACATGCGCTAATCAGGTTCACTCGGCGTGCTGCACGGGCAGACACGCGTTCAAGCATCCAAAAACTTACGACGCTTGCAGCGATCGAAAACCACATAATGATTTGGAGAGCGAAGAAAATGTAGTCAATAGCGACGAGGTAGCCAATATTTGGCAAGTCGTTCGACAAACGTGCCCGCAATAAACCTACGGTAACTAAAACAAGAATTCCGCCGCTTAGCCGAGGCGGCAACTCCCTGATCGGTATGGCGAAAAACAGCCAACCAATAATGAACAGGATGAACATTGGCAGCATGATAGTTGTGCTATAGCTGGTCAGCTTGCGCGCTATCTGAAGTTCAAGCTTCATGCGTGAAAAATTGACAGCAGTTTCACCTTGAAAAGAACGGGTCTCACCTAAGGTCGACGCCGTTTTCACGAGATCTTGGAAGATTTGAGCATCAGTTACCTGCCACCCTTTGGACGCTGAAAATGCGCCATCTTCTTGAATACGCTGCAATAAGGTAACATTTTCGCCGGTCAGTCGCATACCAAGATTGTCGGTAACAAACCGTAGGTTTTCACTGGTTCGGTCGCGATGGCGCACTTCTAAAAATATCCGTTGTTGATCAAATGGATAATCGTCAAACTGAAAATCGCCGCGGAAGGTACCGCGTACTTTGAATGTGTCAATCTGCATGCCCCCTCGCTCACGCGACCAGATAGGATTGGCCAATTCTATTGGTGTTTCCGCGTTTGGAAATTGAATCTTTGATAAGTCCAGTTCACCACGGTAACGCAGCCAAACATAAAAATCTAAAGTGTAGTTGCCAGTCGAAGTATTAAGATTGCTCACTTCGTTTAAGTCGACGCCAAAATAAACGATCTGCGTTTTGTTCATGTAGCCGTCAGAAAATGAAATAATGTCTTTCGATTCCAGTTTTTCTGCAAAGTTTGGAACCATGACCGGGTTTAAAACGGGTTCGAGCTGGATTGGTGCAGAAATAAACTCACCTAATTCGAAGACCCCAATCGGTACTGTCTTTATCGCGTTACCTTGGTTATCGAAAAAAATCTTACCAGTAATGCCATCAAAAGCATTGGCGGGCTCATCAATATTTGACAAATAAATCCGGACCGCCTCACGTTTTGCTGCAATGCCTTCACCAGACATATCCGCATTTTGGATTGCATCAATGGCAACACTTGCAGCGTCATAATAAAGAGCATGTCCCGAATCCGGGAGTGCGCCATAAATCGTTCTAAACTTTTCACGAAAGCTAATAGCTTGTTCATTCGCGACATCCCAAATCATCGCTGTTGTAGCATAGACTTGATCTGTGAAGTCTCCCGGTCGAATTTTGAGAACTGAATCGGGTTTGAAATTATCAGGGAATTGTTGATTTACAGAATCTGGGCCAAAAATCGGGAAGACAAAACCGGAGTTACGCATCTCTCGAACGAAGTGCGCCGCATTGACAGAATTCATCGCAAGAAACACTATTCCACTGTCTGGCATTGACGAGAGTTCGGCTACGATATCAGCCATATCAAAATCAATATCGGGACTATCGCCAATGACCGAGTATTGGTGCGAAATTTCCAGTGGAAGTTTCGATACAGACTCAACAAATGCCTTTGCCAAGGAATTCCCATAAACGCTATTTGTCGATATCAGTGTCGCAGTGTCATATTCTAATACGCTGTTTATATAGTTGGCAGCAAATTCTGCCTGCAGACTGTTGTTGTAAGTGACGCGGAAGTACCAAGGGTTTGCAGCAGTGACACCATCAGCAGTTGCCGTACCTGAAATCGCGGGAATGCCATTGGCATAGTAGGATGGGCCAGCCGCAATTGATGCGCCGCTTGTTCTATGCCCGAGAACTAACAGTACGTCGTCATTCAGACCAATCTCTGCGGCAACTTCAGCGGCGCGTTGAGGTGTGTTCTTGTCGTCATATATTTTGAGTTCAACAGTCCTACCGGAAACGCCACCGGCAAGATTGATTTCATCGACCCTTAGTTGAGCAGCATCCACCATCGCGCGCCCCAAATGGGCGCTGTCACCCGTCATTGGGCCTGCTACCGCAATTGTCCACGGTTCAGGCTCTTGTGCGCGTGAGGTGTTTGGCAGAAGCCCAGTTAGGACGATGACAAAAAGTGCGAGCATTAGCCGCGACAAATAACTGCCCGAAACGTCAAAAAAATTCATTTAACTAATACCTTGCCGTTTAGTTCATGAATCATGTCTGTCTCCCCAGACATCCCCAGTTTCGGAACATAACTGAAAGGGCAACGAAGTCGACTAGTTTGATCTCGAAGCTGAACAGTTTGAACTCACCAAAAAAGCGGCCCCTTTCGGGGCCGCCTAAGGCTCCCAGGAAGAGGTAACAACTCAGGAGTAACTACGGGATTAGCTGATTGAACCTTATGAAGAATAAACCCGATCGTCCTGATGGAAAGATGATGGATTGGGTAAATCTTGTGCAATGATAAAAAGAAGTAACGTCAGCTATGCTCTGCAAGACAATCAGGTAAGCCGTATTTCTCCCATGCGGAAATCATCCCCATGCTTTTTGCAAATGGCATGAACTGCGAATGCGTGCGAATTTCCAAACAGTTTTGCGTTTGGCCCCAAATACACAGAAGCGTTCCATGGGTACCAGGCGGTGGCTTGTCCCCCATGATCTCGTAAAACGCACTCGCTGGGCCCGTTCTTACAACGGCCTGTGCCAAAGGTATCGTGGGCGGGGTCCCCGGAACAAATAGCAAGTTTTTGATCCACTCGCCCAAGGTTTCTCGGGTGGCCTGATCAGGGCTATAGGCGTCACTCACGATTTTCTTCCACACTGCTGGATCGACAAATTGATCTCCGAGAAAACTAGCCAGATATGTTTTTCCTTGCAGCAACCGCTGCCCTGCCAGTTCATAGTCGCCCATGGCAAAGGCAATGGCAGCATAAGTCTCACACCCAAAATAATGTTGCATATCGATGGCCCTTTTGGCCAGTATATCAGCTTCTTCCAAATCCCCGTTGCTAAGCTTAACAGTCGCCAGAATTTGGAAATTGCGACCCTGAATCGGGTCCAATGAAACGGCCTTCTCGATGTAGGGTATCGCCCGCGAAGTATGTCCTATTGCTGCAAAGAAATATCCCAACCGCAAAGCGATTTCCGGATTACGTGGTTCACGCTGAAGCGCCTTTTCGGTCATAGAAATTGCGTCAACGATATTGCCAAAAGTGAATTGTTCCAGTGCAATAAGAGTTAGTGGAAACCCCATTGTGGGATCAATCGCTAACGCCCGTTCTGCACACTGTGTGGCCTCATATATGAGCGCTGATTTATCGCCGTCGCGGATATAGGTCGACATTAAAGAATAGGTATGTCCAAGCTCGCTATGCGCGTTGGCACTGCTTGGATCCAAAGAAATTGCTTCTTCCAGCAGTGAGGCTGCAGTCGTCAGGACGTCGGTATGGAATGGCCGTTCATTTAGAGACCGTCCCTGTAATACCAATTCATTTGCACGACGATCAACGCTCTCTTTGGCTGATGAGCTTGCCAGAACCGACGCTGCGCTCTGTTCTGGCCATTTGACGGGCTGCACCATGCAATACCCACGTTTGGGGATCGTTTGGATATAGGCCGTGTCAGGATCCAGCATTTTAAGAGTTTTACGTAGAATAGAAACAGCGCGGGTTAAGCTTTCATCAGACGCATCATGCGTCGCCCATATTTTGGACAAAAGCTCGTCGCGCAGAACTGTTTCACCGGAGCGCGCAGCAAGAAATGCTAAAACATCCATGACTAGAGGTTCGATTTTTCTCATTTTCGAACCCAATTGCACTTTGCCAAATATGGGAGAGACAGCCAGATTTCCCAGCAAAAAACTGTCACTTGATTTGTACAATTTCGATAATTCCAGTATTTGCGAAAAGAGTCGCGGATTAGTTGTTTTCAATTTTCACAAAATAAACTTGCAGCGACAAAAATTTACCAACGTCAATTTGGCCGATGCATCTTTACTTTAGGTCATCAACTAAGCGGTCTAAATGTTCAAGAAATTTCTTAAATCCGAACGACATTTGGAAACTCTGTTGCTCCATAAAGTAGTAGCAGTAGGGACGTAGGGCTGAGCGGAACGGT
>JAPKCP010000222.1 GCA_028822885.1 Yoonia sp.
CAGTGGAAGGCAACGCATCCCACGTCATCGCGGCATCAAACCAAATTGATAAAGACCCGCGCTGCTTCAGCGCTCGGTTATAATTCGACCAGTTCTTGGTCTTGTATGCGGTAGGTATCCAGCTGCGCCTGATCCCAAGCTATCACTCTGGATTCACGATATGAATTCCTTCAGTCGATTTGTGCAACAAAGCCATCGCCGGCGACATTCAGCTTGGCGTCGCCGGGAATAGTCTTCGCGACCATTTCAATCAGGGCCTCACCAACGCATGCGATCTTAAGATTTTTGGCCATCAGGACATACTGTCGAGTTTAAGTTGCACCTTTACGGCTTTTTCACGGTTCGCCGCAGTTCGAAACGCTTCGACTACGTCGCCCAACGGAAAGGATTGCGTAATAATAGGCGTTACGTCGATGACGCTGCGATCAATCAGATCGACCGCCTCCTCAAACTCGGGGTGGAACCGATGTGTGCCTCTGAAATTGATCTCTTTGCCAACAATCGCATTGATGGGAAGACTCAGACTTCCGGCGACGCCGACTTGCACTATCGTGCCCCTTGGGCGAACAGCACCAATGGCGGACAGGATGGCCGGTTCGGCGGCGGAACATTCGAATACGAGATCGAACGGGCCGTGCACTGCAATGTGTTCGGCGACTCCCTCGGAATGCGCGCCAATATTGATGGTTTTTGTCGCACCCATTTTTTTGGCTACGTTCAGCGTGAAATCGAACAGGTCCGTGACAACGATGCTTTGCGCACCCTTCATCTTGGCAACGGCAACGCATAGCGCGCCAATTGGTCCGGCACCGGTCACCAGCACCTTTTTCCCCTCAAGTCGGCCTGCTTGTGCCGCCGCATGCAGACACACCGCCAAAGGTTCAGCACAGGCGGCATCAGCCAGCGAAGTGTCTTTGCTGACTTTGAAACATTGGTCTTGGCCCGTCACCATCTTTGAGCAGAACCCACCTTGGACATGAGGAATTGTGCGTGCTGAACCCATGAATCGCATGTTGGAACAGTGCTGAAATTCTTCCCGGTGGCAGTGTTCACATTTAAAACAGGGCTGACTTGGGCTCACGGCCACACGGTCGCCGATTTGCAGGGTGTCCACATCTGCGCCAATAGCTTCGATAATACCCGAAACCTCATGTCCAAGGATGATCGGGTCAATCACCCTGACAGGGCCGAATCCACCGTCATGATAGTAATGGAGGTCAGATCCGCAAATTCCGCCATGTGTCATGCCAACCAGCACGTCGCCACTTTGCAAGTCAGGAATCGGAATGTCGTCGATCCGCAAATCGTTCTGTTTGTGAAGCACACAGGCTTTAGTAGTCATAATTTATCCTAAGGCATGAGGACGGATGGCAGCCAAGTCGAGACAGCTGGCACATACGACACCAACAAAAGTACCAAGATGTTCGTTAGCAAGAATGGCAGAATGGCTATCACGACAGGCGTAAGCGGCAAGCGTGCAATCCCAGCGCAAACAAACAAGCACACGCCAAGTGGCGGCGTCGTCAGGCCGATCATCAGGTTCAGAACGGCGAATGTTGCAAAATGAAGTGGTTCGATGTCAACAGCGACTGCCAAAGCAAGCAAGGGGACAAACAGAATAATCAATGCGGCGATCGTTTCCATAAACATGCCAACAATCAAAAGCAGGATGTTAATGATCAGAATGACGAGGAACTTGTTGTCGGTGAATGACAATACAGCGGTGGCAATCGCCTGAGGAATGCGTTCCGACACCAAAATCCAGCCAAAGACGTTGGCAAAACCGACAAGGAGCAGAATGCCGGTTGCGGACACAGCGCTGTCGACAACGATCTTCGGAATTTCGAATAGCGGAAGCTCTCGGTAGATGAATAGGCCGACGACCATGGCATAAACACTTGCAACGATGGCGGTTTCAGTCGGTGTAGCGATCCCGCTGAGCAAACCATAAAGAATGATCCCTGTCATCGCAAGCGCCCAGAATGCGCCGCCAAATGCGCGACCTATTTCTCCAACTCCTTGCCAGTCCTGTTTTGGGAAATTCTTCTTACGGGCGATCAGGTAGGTCGTAACCATCATCGCCAACCCCATAAGAATACCCGGAATTGCCCCCGCAAGGAACATCTTGCCAACGGATATCCCCGACAGAGCACCGACAATAATCATTGGTACGCTTGGCGGGATGATTGGCCCGACAGTGGAGGATGCGGCGGTGACTGCGGCAGAAAAATCTGCCGGATAACCGGCTTTTTTCATACCAGGGATCATGACACCGCCGATGGACGCGGCATCCGCCACGGCTGTGCCCGTGATGCCACCAAACAGCATCGATGCCGCAACATTTGTTAGTCCAAGGCCACCCCTGATCCATCCAACCAACGAGTTGGCAAATCTGATGATGCGTTCCGTTATGCCACCACGGTTCATAAGGTTTCCAGCGAGAATAAAGCCCGGAATGCTTAGCAGGACAAAGACATCCATACCCGCATACATTTTCTGGGGCATTACCACTGGCGGGATTCCCATTGCCAAAAGATAGCTGAGAGAGCTGACACCCAGTGTGACGGCCACCGGAAGGCCGATCACCAACCCAACGATAAAGACAGCAACCAAAATCATAAGGCCCATTATTCAAATTCCTCGCGGACGTCCGCTTTGCCGTCTTCGCCGGCAATGACCATGCGGAAGAGTCTAAAAACGGAAAAAAGAAAAAGTGTGGCGAGCAGCCCAAAAACAGAAAAATGAACAAAGTCCATTCGCAGCGTCATTGCCGGTGATGTCTGCATCGCACCGATAGATACATATTTCCAAGCATGGGGAAGAAGGTAACCGCAGAGAGCGGCCGTGAGTGCCGCTGAGATCAACCGCAGACGCCATGGCCATTTGCCGGGTACCGCTTCGCAAACCACATCGACATTCACCAAATCGCCAGACCGCAGCGATAGTCCCGCGCCAAAGGCCACCATATAGAGCATCGCAAAACGGGTCAGTTCTTCGGTCCAAACCGGGGAAGAGCCAAACGTGCGGCCAAGGACTTGCGTTAGCACCGTAAGGATCAACACCAAGAATGATAGGCCGACACCAATGCGGCAAATTGTGTAGGCGATGCTTTCAATTTTTGACATTGGCATACTTCCAGTCGGCAGCTGAAAAACTGCCGGCCCGTAGACCGGCAGTTCTCGGGAGCATCGAACGGTGTTCGCTTAGTTTGCGAACAGACCCTCGACGATGGGTTTGATTTCGTCGCTGACGTTCGCAAGAACGGCATCGCGTGCGGCAGCTTGGAATGCGGCCCCATCGACTTCAACGAATGTCATACCATTTTCTTCGAGGTAAGCTTGGTCTGCGGCAAGGCTGTCTAACAGTAAGCTACGCTCGTATTCTTGCGCGGTAGCTGCGGCTTCCATAACAGACGCTTGGTCTTCCTCGGACAGCGATGCCCAAGTAGATTCAGCAATCGTCAGATAGATCCAAGAACGCACATGCTCGGTCTGGTTCACGAAGCCTTGGACTTCGTTGAAGTTGGCCGAACGAATAAGAGCCAGCGGGTTTTCCTGGCCATCGATCACGCCGCTTTGAAGCGATGTAAACACCTCAGAGAATGCCATTGGAGTTGGGGAGGCACCAAGGGCGCTCCAGACGTCAACGAAAAGGGGCACATTTGGAACCCGCATTTTCATGCCATCCAGGTCCGCTGGTGTCTCAATTGGGCGCTGGGAGGTCAGGTTGCGTGGGCCGCGTGCGAAAAACGCGATTGGACGCACTTGAGCTTTTTCAATGATCTGTGCCTCGATCTGATCCCCTAAGTCACCACCGGCGACCTCGTCCATATGCTCAAGCGAGCGGTAGGCGTAGGGAACGGCAAGAAGTGCTGCCATTGGTGCCCAGTTTTGCAAGCTTTCGCCGGTGATCGTCATGTCGACGGTGCCAAGCTGCATGCCGTTGATCAAGTCAATCTCTTTGCCCAAAGACTCGTTCGGGAACACTTCGACTGCGATGCGACCGTCGGTCAGTGTGCTAAGCTCTTCGCCAAAGCGAACAGCCGCAAGGTGCCATGAGTTATCTTCGTTGGCGAGGTGCCCGAGCTTCAGCGTCAGGTCTTGGCTGAACGCCGCAGTCCCTGCGGCAATCGCCATACAACTGGCCGCTGCCAATGTCATGAATTTTGAATTGAGCCTCATAGTCTTCTCCTCCTTGAGTATTTGGTTATATTTCGCCGGATATATCCCGCGAATTTTCGAAGTAATCAGGGTAAAGGTCCTGAACACGCGGCAAACTGTTGAGAATCTCGCGCAGATGAGAGCGCATTGCCTCCTCGGCACGCAGCACAGTCTTTTGCTCTATAAAGTCGACAATCTTTTCGTGTTGATCGATCAACTTTGAAATTTGAAATTCTTCAAAGGTTATGAACCGCACACGGTCCATTTGCGATTTGATGACCTCGAGGTAATCCCACGCCTTGGCAAAGCCCGCAGCGCGCGCAAGCGTAATATGGAACCGTTCATCCAGTTCGATAAATCGCTCAGGGGATCCCTCAGGGACGCTTTTCTGCAATTTGATTTGGGCCCTCAGGTCGCTGATAAGATCACTGTTTCCAGTGGCTGCAAGTTTGCGCACAATATCGGCTTCCACTGCTTCGCGAACAAATCTGGCATTCAGCACGGCTTCGAAATCAATACGCCTTACGAACGTGCCACGCTGGGGCCTGACTTCAAGAAGCCCTTCGTTCACGAGTGTTATAAAGGCTTCGCGGACGGGTTGTCTGCTGACACCGTATTCCTTAGCAAGCTCGGGTTCGGAAAGCCTGCTCATCGGGCGAAGATCGTTTCGGATTATGCGGCTTCTCAGAACGATTCTTAATTGAGGGCCCACAGCTTTAAGCTGGTCCAACTTCCACCCATTTAAATCGACTAATGCTAACACTTATCTTTCTCCCACATATTTAATACTTGCATACTTCCATACAAGTCAACACTTACTATACATTATTGAACAGAACATACGAAGTTACTAAGTTTCGGAATGTTACGCATTGTACCAGAGAATAAGATGCAGCGAGCGTGGCGTGGCGTTGGTTTGGTCCAAAGGATACAGTTTCGATACCCAAGATGCGGCAAGCAGGCGTCTGTGGCGTCGTGTCTGCACTGCATCACATCCCCAATGGAATCGTTTGGTCCAACCGGGAAATTGAGCTGCGGAAGTCGCAGATTGAGGTTACTCCGAACGGCGACAACACAAATCTAACCTGGGATGTTGTTGAAAGTCTTCCGGTCTCGGAAAGTATCAAGCAGCAGACTGGGGATTGGCGCGAACACATCGAAAATTACAAGCAAAGTATCCGAAATCTAGCGCGCGCGGGAATGCCGGTTATCTGCTATAATTTTATGCCAGTATTGGACTGGACACGCACAAATCTCTCTTATGAATTTGGACCTGTTGCGGTTTGATGCCGCTCCTTTGATAGCATTTACTGCAACAAAGGAGACTGACTAT
>JAPKCP010000019.1 GCA_028822885.1 Yoonia sp.
AAGACGGCCTACGCTTCGCGATCCGCGAAGGCGGCCGGACTGTTGGCGCTGGTGTTGTTTCTAAAATCGTAGAGTAAGCCTTACGGCTTACGAACGATTTTGAAACAGCGGGTGGCAGTGACTTCGCAAGGCGAAGTGCACGAGAACCCGCACCGCTAGAGTTCAACTACTAAAGAAGGCCGCCCCAGAAATGAGGCGGCCTCCGTCCATTTCCAGCACACCTGAGGTTGATCGACGGCGGTTTATTGCCAGTCATCTGAGTTGCACAAGCTGCATGTCACATCTATAAAATCGCCATGCGTAACCTTGCCTTATCAGTCCTTTTTGCTGCGGCCCTGCCATCAACGATGGCACAGGCCCACCCGCACATTTTTGTCACCGTTGAAGTCACGTTGATCTACGAAAATAATGCACCCGTGGCCGTTCGGCTGGCATGGGTTTATGATGATTATTTTTCGCTGCTCATCACCTCTGATCTTGGCCTTGATCTAGATGGCGACATGGTTTTGACGCCCGATGAAAAGTTGACCCTTTCCGCGTCTGTCACAGAATGGCCGGCAGATTTTGGCGGTGACCTGGTGGTTATGCAGGGTGATGATCTGGTGCAATTGGCCCCTCGGATCAACCATGAGATGACTTTTGAAGATGGGATTATGCGTGAAATTCATACCCGGCCTTTTGTCGCAGAGCTGGGTGATGACGACCCGATAACGATTCGGGTTTATGATCCGTTTTACTACGTTGCGTATGATCTCGCTGGTACTGTGACGATTGAAGGTCGTGATGATTGTGAGGCGATGGTTACACCTGCGAATTTAGATGCCGCTTATACATTGGTCGAAGAACTGCTGTATGGGCGGCCTGCCAATGACGTGGGCCCGGATGAGCTATTCCCAGAAGTTGGTGTGGCCTTTGCTGACACGATAGAGGTGACATGCGTCGAATAGGACTAGGGTGCCTTTGCATCATGTTTGCCCTCATCATTTGGTTGTGGGGTTTTGGTGGTGCTGATGTTGTCAGTCGCTGGGCTATTGCGACCCAGCGTGATGTGCAAAATGCAATGGCCAGCAGCTTGCGTGCCTTGAAAACGGGGCAGCCGGGGGCTGTGACGGCGCTGTGGGGCCTGTGTTTCACCTATGGTTTTGTGCATGCCGCTGGGCCGGGGCATGGGAAACTGGTGATTGGTGGATACGGCGTAGGCGCACGGGTCGCGGCGAAGCGTCTTGTTGGTCTGGCTGTTATCTCATCCTTAACACAGGCGCTGATGGCGGTTGTGTTGGTCTATGTTGCGATTTGGGTGCTGGGTTGGGGGCGTGCGCAGATGACGGCAGCGGCAGACGGTGTTTTCGCCCCGCTGAGCTATGCCTTGATTGCGTCTGTTGGCGGTTGGTTGGCCTTGCGAGGTGTGCGTCATTTCTGGCGGACTCGTCAGGTTGCACATGATCATGGTGATGGATCATGCGAAAGCTGTGGCCACGCACATGGTCCAACGCCGGAACAAGCCGCACATGTGCGATCCGTCCGTGATGCCATTGTTGTCGTGATGTCCATTGCAATCCGACCTTGTACGGGGGCTGTATTTTTACTGATCCTGACCCATGCATTGGGCCTGCAGTGGGCAGGTATCGCTGGTGTGTTTATCATGGGGGCAGGTACGGCTGTGTTCACTGGGATGATTGCATTTGCCGCCGTTGGGCTGCGTGAAAGCACGTTGGCTCAAATTGCTGGTGGGTCTAGCACGGCCCGTATGTTGGCTGGCGCCGAGGTTTTAGCTGGTGTCACGATTACTGTTCTTGCAGTGCAATTGCTTTTGCGTGCGATCTGAGCTGCGGTCAGCATCTAGCTGGTGTCTTAAACCATGTTATCCGCAGCATCTGTGACGCGATTTAGCCCTTCTTGCATCGCAACGCGGGCGGCTTCAATCTGTGTAGTATCAGCCTTTCTGGGCAAAGTTACGTCCAGCCGCTCAAACATGACAGCGCCGCGCGTGAAGGGCAGGGGGACCATCATACTGTCCCATGTTCTTAAAATCCGGTGCCGCTTGGTCGCGAAGGCATACCCATAGATCGGGCGCTGCATGATTCGCGCCCATTCGAGCGGCGCATCCTTCACCGCAAACCCCGGTCCAGTTGGCCCATCTGCTGTGATCCCAATGCTGATGCCGTTCTTCGCACGCTTCATTACCATGCGGGATGCTGCCAGGTTTGATCGTTTCGCTGACATCTCAATCGGTTGTAGTCCAAAATAGGCCTGTAGCGCGCCCGCTGCCCGACCGATTGGGGCAGTGTCATGCAGGCACGACAGTGACCCTGCAGCACGTGGCCAATGAGGTGCAATCATTAACAGACGTCCATGCCACAAAGCACATAGCACAGGCCCATCAGAAAGGTCTTTTTCCAAGGCGGCAACGCCGTGAACCTCCCATTTTGAGGTCACGATACACAGCCGCAAATACCACGCGATCAGCGTCGCAAACGCGCGCGCTAAAAAAGTGGAATTCTCAAGGCGGCGGCGGAACGGGGACATCACATGGCTCTGATAGGAAGGGACAAACCTTTGATGCGCTTTTTTATCGCGCAATGGCAAGGCGGGGCTTGAATAACAAATAACATGCGGATAGATCGACACGTGGTCAAAGTAGGGGCGTAGCTCAGTTGGTAGAGCGCCGGTCTCCAAAACCGAAGGTCGTCAGTTCGAATCTGTCCGCCCCTGCCAGACCACCTTCCTTCCCGCTCAAGCGGAGGCGACATTTTCCATGATATCACGGTCGATTCCATCAACGCTTGTGCTGCATCTTGGCGCGCACAAGACAGCCAGCACTCATTTGCAGCACTCGATTATGGCGGCCCTACCTTTGGATGGGGTGACGTTTGCAGGGCCACAGATATTGCGCGGCCGCGGTAAAAGCTTGCCTGAACGGTTCGGCTTTCCGCTTGATCCCGATGACGCGCAAGTTTCGGAGCTCTCGCCGCATGACGCTCTTGTCGAATTGGCGGATGGGGCCGATCGACTTGTGCTGTCCGAAGAAACGTTCGCTGGAAAGATGCAACGCGGGTGGGGGCGTATCCCAACACCGCTGTATTTCACGGCACCTCAACGGGTTGCAAAGTTTGCGCATATTATTTCAGAGGGGGGTGGCCCTCCGATTGATCTGTGCCTCAGTATGCGGAACCCAACGGATTACCTTGGGTCTGCCTATAGCCAAATTCTGAACGGCAACCGGATTATTCTACCTGAAAAATATCGCGACAAGAATCCATTTACGATTGTCGATTGGGCTGACTATTGCTCTCGTTTGCGGGCAACCCCGGGGGTGCGTTCGCTCACGGTTTGGCGCTATGAGGACTACGCAGACTTGTTTTCGCAGATATGCATCGCCGTGGTTGGGACCGCGCAGATCACCCCGTTGCCAGATCGCATTCAGCCGCGATTGTCCGAACAGGCTGTAGATGCGATTCTTGTGGCGAAACACTTGACTGGTCCAGAATTTATTCACAAGGCGGCGCAAGCCCTCCCCATTGGCCCAGATAATCCGCCCTACGACCTATATGACACGCAAACCCACGCGCGTTCGTGGGCTTTCTATGCAGAACAATGTGCGGCCATTGCCGCTATGTCAGACGTAAATTTCTTGCAGAAGTAACCCACATTGGCACGACCTGCATCGGAACGCTTGAAATGCCCGCACAGACTGCGTAGGTGACCATAACAGTGAGAAAAGGACCGCATACGATGGCCAACCCCGTCAGATTCATTAACGAGACCCGTGCAGAAGTCGCAAAGGTTGTCTGGCCGACCCGTCGTGAGGTCGTGATGACCACTATCATGGTGTTCATCTTGGCGACGTTGACCGCGGTCTTCTTTTTCTTCGTGGATCTGCTGATCCGCACTGGCCTGCAAGGCGTGCTGAACTATTTCGGCACGTAACCAGAGCGGCTTCTATTTCTTCTGGCATAGAATTTTCCAGTTGGTAGGATCCGTTGGGGGGCAATTTTTGGCATCGCCCTCGTTAAAATCCTAACTTCATACACGATGAAAATATTACCCCACCCCCTTGAAAACATTGGGCCGGGGCGGTAGTTGCCCGTAACTTTCGGGGAAGGCGTGCGGCGATTCGAGTTGCGCGCGGCTTTATATTCTCCGGCATGGGCAGGTTAACTGTCTGTGATAATTGGAACTTTGCGGTGAAATCCGCAATCGTCAAAGGTGCTCTTTCACATGGCCAAACGTTGGTATTCTGTAAGCGTCCTCTCGAACTTTGAGAAAAAGATCGCAGAGACCATTCGCCAAAAAGCGGAAGAGCAAGGTCTGTCTGAGCAGATTGAAGAAGTGTTGGTACCGACCGAAGAGGTGATTGAGGTCCGTCGCAATAAAAAAGTGACAGCCGAGCGCCGCTTTATGCCCGGATATGTTCTTGTCCGGATGGATATGTCGGACGAGGGCTACCATCTGATCAACTCTATCAACCGCGTCACTGGTTTCTTGGGCCCGCAAGGCCGCCCTATGCCAATGCGCGATGCCGAAGTGCAGGCGATCCTTGGTCGTGTTGAAGAAGGTCAAGAAGCACCGCGCACACTTATTCACTTCGAGATCGGCGAGAAAGTTAAAGTCTCTGACGGTCCGTTTGAAGACTTCGACGGAATGGTTGAAGAAGTGGACGAAGAAAACAATCGCCTGAAGGTGACTGTTTCGATCTTTGGCCGCGCAACACCGGTCGAATTGGAATTCACGCAGGTTATGAAGCAGTAATTTGCGCGTTCAGACGTGGGAGAACACGATCTACGGATCAGTTCGAACCACGGCAAACCGCCCATTGTGGGCATTGTAGGGCAGGCAATTGCCTGTCGCTGAAAAAGGAGAGGCCTCATGGCCAAGAAAGTAATCGGGAAGCTTAAGCTGCAAGTTCCAGCTGGCAAAGCCAACCCATCCCCACCCGTCGGCCCAGCACTGGGTCAACGCGGCATCAACATCATGGAATTCTGTAAGTCGTTCAACGCGGCGACACAGGAACTGGAAACGGGCGCACCTTGCCCGACCGTCATCACCTATTACGCTGACAAATCCTTCTCGATGGAAATCAAGACGCCACCTGCGTCCCACTTCATCAAGAAAGCCGCAAAGCTGACAGCTGGGTCAAAGACACCTGGCCGCTCCGTCGCAGGCTCCATCACTGGTAAGCAGGTCCGCGAGATCGCTGAAGCCAAGATGAAAGATTTGAACGCGACGACTATCGAAGGCGCAATGCTGATCATCGCGGGCTCTGCTCGCTCTATGGGCATCGAGGTGAAGTAATGGCAAAATTTGGTAAGCGTACAACCGCAGCACGCGAAGCATTCGCAGGCAAGCACGACATCACAGTGACTGAAGCAGTCGCACTTTTGAAGGGCAACGCGAAAGCGAAGTTCGACGAAACAATCGAAATTTCACTCCAGCTTGGTGTTGATCCACGTCACGCAGACCAGATGGTTCGCGGAACAGTGGCCCTGCCAAACGGCACTGGCAAAACAGTACGTGTTGCTGTGTTTGCACGTGGCGACAAAGCTGAGGAAGCCAAAGCGGCTGGTGCAGACATCGTTGGTGCAGAAGACCTGATGGAAATCGTTCAGGGCGGCAAAATCGAATTTGATCGCTGCATCGCGACACCTGACATGATGGGTGTTGTTGGTCGTCTGGGTAAAGTTTTGGGTCCACGTAACCTGATGCCAAACCCGCGCGTCGGAACTGTAACGATGGACGTTAAGGCGGCTGTTGAAGCGGCTAAAGGCGGCGAAGTGCAGTTTAAAGCTGAAAAAGCTGGTGTTGTTCACGCTGGTATCGGCAAAGCATCTTTCTCAGCGGCGCATCTTGAAGAAAACGTTCTGGCGTTTGTTGACGCGGTCCAAAAGGCCCGTCCATCTGGCGCAAAAGGCACATACATGAAGAAGATCGCAGTATCTTCGACAATGGGCCCGGGCGTGACGCTGTCGATCTCAAACGCGACTGGTAACTAAACCCGCCGCGGGTTTCGACCTGTGAACGCGTGATACTTGAAACGGCCTCTCGCTTGCGAGGGGCCGTTTTCTTTTGGGCGAATGGCGACTTTGCGAACTAAGCCGTCAGAGGCCAAACTACCAACCAGACACTTTCCCTCGCCCAGCCCTTGGCATTTCCCCCAACTCCCGTTAATGCACGTTCAAGGTCTGTCCGATTGATTCGTTCAGACCTTTATTCGTCCGAGAAGGTGGGTGGACAATACGTCCATAATTCCTGCCTGAGACGGGAAGACCGGAATTTTCGAGGCTCAACCTCGGTCCTGATGGCTCCCCCGTAATGTGGACCTAGACTGTTGGGTGGTTCGCTACCCAGCAAAATTGAGCCGGAGGGGATACCCTCCAAACTTGGAGTGAAACTGTGGATAGAGCACAAAAAGAACAACTGGTCGATGAACTCGGCCAAGTCTTTGAAAGCTCTGGCGTCGTTGTGGTTGCCCACTACGAAGGCATGACAGTTGCCGAAATGCAGGACCTACGTGCGCAAATGCGTGAAGTAGATGGGTCCGTACGCGTTGCCAAGAACAAGCTCGCCAAAATCGCCCTAGAGGGCAAGCCATGCGCAAGCATCGCTGAATTCCTCGACGGTATGACTGTTCTCGCCTATTCCGAAGATCCTGTCGCTGCGGCGAAGGTCATGGATGGCTACGCGAAGAAAAACGACAAGCTCGTTATTCTTGGTGGTGCTATGGGTGAGACTGCTCTGGACGTAGCTGGTGTGAAAGCCGTTGCCGCAATGCCATCACGCGAGGAGCTTATTGCTTCTATCGTTGGTTGTATCGCTGCACCTGCAAGCAACATCGCTGGGGCCATTGGCGCGCCTGCTTCGAACATCGCAAGCATTCTCTCAACGATCGAAGAGAACGCTGCATAAAGCAACTTGGATTGACTTAGGGGCATGCGCCCTGACGTTGGAACACACTATTTAGAAACGGAAAAAGCAAATGGCTGATCTGAAGAAACTTGCTGAAGAGATTGTTGGTCTTACACTTCTCGAAGCACAAGAACTGAAAACCATCCTCAAAGACGAGTATGGCATCGAACCAGCCGCCGGTGGCGCTGTTATGATGGCTGGCCCTGCTGATGGCGGCGCTGCTGAAGAAGAGCAGACTGAATTTGATGTCGTTCTCAAGTCTCCTGGCGCGTCTAAAATCAACGTCATCAAAGAAGTTCGCGCTATTACAGGTCTTGGCCTGAAAGAAGCGAAAGACCTTGTTGAAGCTGGCGGCAAAATCAAAGAAGGCGTTTCAGCTGCTGAAGCTGAAGAAGTCAAAGCCAAGCTGGAAGCAGCTGGCGCAGAAGTCGAAGTGGCCTAAGCCCCTTCGATCGGGTCCTGATTTTTCTTGGAAAGTCGTCTCCCGTTCTTATGAAATTGGCTGGATCCGCGCATTGCGGGTCCAGCTTAACCTGTCTTAGACGTCTGCTTTGCTGAAGCATCCGTCTTGGGTAGGTCGCAATCGGGAGGTTATCGGTGGGACGATGATCACGCATAGATTGCGAAACTCAGTCAACAGTGTGCCGCACCGCAGCCCAGGCGACGTGACATGCGAAGAGACAAAATAAGGTGATCTAGCATATGGCTTCTTCGTTCCTCGGCCAAAAACGCCTACGTAAGTACTACGGCAAAATTCGCGAAGTTCTTGAAATGCCGAACCTCATTGAGGTTCAGAAATCTTCCTATGATCTGTTCCTGCGCTCTGGCGACAGCGACACGCCGCTTGACGGCGAAGGGATCAAGGGTGTCTTCCAGTCGGTTTTCCCGATCAAAGACTTTAATGAAACAGCTGTTCTTGAGTTCGTTAAGTACGAACTCGAAAAGCCAAAGTACGATGTTGAAGAATGTCAGCAGCGTGACATGACGTACAGTGCGCCTTTGAAGGTGACATTGCGTTTGATCGTGTTTGATGTGGATGAAGACACAGGCGCCAAGTCTGTGAAAGACATCAAAGAGCAAGATGTGTTCATGGGCGATATGCCTTTGATGACACCAAACGGCACTTTTGTCGTGAACGGGACAGAGCGTGTTATCGTTTCCCAGATGCACCGCTCCCCGGGTGTTTTCTTTGACCACGACAAGGGCAAGACCCACTCATCAGGTAAGCTTCTGTTCGCTTGCCGGATCATCCCTTACCGTGGCTCATGGCTCGACTTTGAATTCGACGCCAAGGACCTTGTGTTCTGCCGGATTGACCGTCGTCGTAAGCTGCCTGTCACAACATTGCTGTATGCACTTGGTTACGACCAAGAGGGCATCATGGATGCGTACTATAACACTGTTGACTACAAGCTCGACAAAAAGGGCGTTGCTTGGACAACGAAGTTCTTCCCAGAACGCGTTCGTGGCACACGTCCTATCGACGATCTTGTTGATGCGGCAACTGGTGAAGTTATCGCTAAAGCTGGCGAAAAAGTTACACCACGTTCCGTCAAGAAGCTTATCGACGAAGCAAAAGTCACCGATCTGTTGGTCCCATTCAACCAGATCGTTGGCAAGTTCGTCGCTAACGACATCATCAACGAAGAGACCGGTGCGATCTACGTTGAAGCTGGCGATGAGCTGACACTTGAGATGGACAAAGATGGCGACATCATTGGCGGTACACTGAAGGACCTCGTTGACGCAGGGATCAAGTCGATCCCAGTTCTGGACATCGACAACATCAATGTCGGCGCCTACATGCGCAACACAATGTCGGCAGATAAGAACATGAACCGCGAAACCGCGCTCATGGACATCTACCGTGTGATGCGTCCAGGCGAGCCACCGACCGTTGATGCAGCGTCCGCGCTGTTTGACACGTTGTTCTTTGACGGCGAACGCTACGACCTGTCTGCTGTTGGTCGCGTTAAGATGAACATGCGTCTCGATCTGGATGCCGAAGACACCATGCGCATTTTGCGCAAGGCAGACATCGTCGCTTGTATCAAAGCACTGGTTGAACTGCGTGATGGCAAGGGCGATATCGACGATATTGACCACCTTGGTAACCGTCGTGTGCGGTCCGTTGGCGAATTGATGGAAAACCAGTACCGTGTTGGCCTGCTCCGCATGGAGCGCGCGATCAAGGAACGCATGTCATCTGTCGAAATCGACACAGTGATGCCGCAAGACTTGATCAACGCGAAACCTGCAGCTGCTGCGGTACGTGAATTCTTCGGCTCATCGCAGCTGTCGCAGTTTATGGACCAAACCAACCCGCTCTCGGAAGTCACGCACAAGCGTCGCCTTTCTGCGCTTGGACCTGGTGGTTTGACACGCGAACGCGCTGGCTTTGAAGTTCGTGACGTACACCCGACACACTACGGCCGTATGTGCCCGATTGAGACGCCGGAAGGGCCAAACATTGGTCTGATCAACTCACTCGCTACGTTTGCGCGCGTCAACAAGTACGGATTTATCGAAACACCATACCGCAAGGTTGTGGACGGCAAGGTCACAGATGATGTGTCCTACATGTCTGCGACTGAAGAAATGCGTCACACTGTGGCGCAGGCCAACGCGAGCATGAACGAGGATGGTTCATTCGGTAATGAATTGGTGTCCACACGTAAGAACGGTGATTATACACTGTCCCCACGTGAAAATGTTGACTTGATCGACGTGTCACCAAAACAGCTTGTTTCTGTAGCGGCTTCATTGATCCCATTCCTCGAAAACGACGATGCGAACCGGGCCCTGATGGGGTCCAACATGCAACGTCAGGCGGTTCCATTGCTGCAAGCCGAAGCACCGCTTGTCGGGACTGGTATTGAAGAAGTTGTGGCACGGGATTCTGGTGCCGCGATTATGGCAAAACGTGCCGGTATCATCGACCAAGTTGATGCTCAGCGTATCGTTATTCGTGCAACGGCTGACCTTGGGCTTGGTGACGCAGGCGTCGATATCTACCGCATGCGTAAATTCCAACGTTCCAACCAAAACACATGCATCAACCAGCGCCCACAGGTGAAGGTCGGTGATACGGTTCTTAAGGGTGAGGTCATCGCAGATGGTCCGTCCACGGACTTGGGTGAATTGGCGCTTGGTAAGAACGTGATCGTCGCGTTTATGCCTTGGAATGGCTACAACTACGAAGATTCGATCCTGATTTCAGAGCGCGTGACACGTGACGACGTCTTCACTTCGATCCACATCGAAGAATTTGAAGTCGCCGCCCGTGACACAAAGCTTGGGCCAGAGGAAATCACCCGCGATATTCCAAACGTCGGTGAAGAAGCACTGCGCAATCTTGATGAAGCCGGTATCGTGTATATTGGTGCGGAAGTCGGGCCTGCGGATATTCTTGTTGGTAAGATCACACCAAAAGGCGAAAGCCCGATGACACCAGAAGAAAAGCTTCTGCGCGCCATCTTTGGTGAGAAAGCATCAGACGTACGTGACACGTCTTTGCGTCTGCCACCGGGTGACTTTGGTACGATCGTTGAGGTCCGTGTGTTTAACCGCCACGGTATCGAAAAAGACGAACGTGCCTTGCAGATCGAGCGTGAAGAAGTTGAGCGCCTTGCGCGGGACCGTGACGATGAGATGATCATCCTTGATCGCAACATCTACGCGCGTTTGCATTCTATGATCATCGGCAAAAAAGCTGTCAAAGGTCCAAAAGGGTTCAAATCCAACTCTGACGTGACCGAAGAAGCATTGGCTGAATTTGGTCGTGGTGCTTGGTGGCAGTTCGCCCTTGAAGCCGAAGGCGACGCACAAGTCGTTGAAGCACTGAACGAGCAGTACGAAGCGCAAAAGCGCATGATGGATGCTCGTTTTGAAGATAAAGTCGAAAAAGTCCGTCGTGGGGATGACCTGCCGCCGGGCGTGATGAAGATGGTTAAAGTCTTCGTGGCGGTAAAGCGTAAGCTGCAGCCGGGCGATAAGATGGCCGGTCGTCACGGCAACAAAGGTGTTATTTCCAAGGTTGTACCGATGGAAGACATGCCATTCCTCGCGGATGGAACGCCTGTCGACTTCTGTCTGAACCCACTTGGCGTGCCGTCACGTATGAACGTTGGTCAGATCCTTGAAACCCACATGGGTTGGGCCGCACGCGGTCTTGGTATGCAGATTGACGATGCTTTGGGTGAATACCGCCGGTCTGGTGATATGACCCCAGTGCGTGAGGCCATGCGTCTTGCTTACGGTGATGACGTCTATGCTGAAGGCCTCGAAGGGATGGACGAAGCCCATCTGATCGAAGCTGCGGGCAACGTCACAAAGGGTGTGCCAATCGCGACGCCAGTCTTTGACGGCGCGAAAGAAGCAGACGTGAATGACAGCTTGAAGCGGGCTGGGTTCGATACCTCAGGCCAATCGGTTCTGTTTGATGGCCGTACGGGTGAAGAGTTCTCCCGTAAGGTGACAGTCGGCGTGAAATACCTGCTGAAACTGCACCACTTGGTCGACGATAAGATCCACGCGCGTTCCACAGGTCCATACTCGCTCGTCACGCAACAGCCGCTGGGTGGTAAAGCTCAGTTTGGTGGTCAGCGCTTCGGTGAGATGGAAGTTTGGGCACTTGAGGCATATGGCGCGGCGTACACGCTGCAAGAGATGCTCACAGTGAAGTCGGATGACGTTGCAGGCCGTACGAAGGTCTACGAAAGCATCGTCAAAGGCGAGGACAATTTTGAGGCAGGCGTCCCAGAATCGTTCAACGTGCTCGTGAAAGAAGTCCGGGGCCTCGGCCTCAACATGGAACTCCTGGATGCGGAGGATGAGGAATAAGAGTTTTTGTTTAAAGCTCTTTTGGGAAACGGTTTTTACGCAAAAATCGTTTCCCAGCCTCTCCCCTTTGCACCCAATTCAAGGAATTGAAGATGAACCAGGAACTGACAAACAACCCGTTTAACCCGATTACACCGGCGAAAACGTTTGACGAAATTAAGGTCTCTTTGGCCTCACCGGAACGGATCCTGTCATGGTCGTTTGGTGAAATCAAAAAGCCAGAAACCATCAACTACCGGACGTTCAAACCAGAACGTGATGGCCTGTTCTGTGCGCGTATCTTTGGCCCAATCAAAGACTACGAATGTCTTTGCGGCAAATATAAGCGCATGAAATATCGCGGCGTTGTCTGCGAAAAATGTGGTGTTGAAGTTACGCTTCAAAAAGTACGCCGCGAACGCATGGGCCACATCGAATTGGCCGCACCAGTCGCACACATCTGGTTCCTCAAGTCGCTTCCATCCCGGATCGGCCTGATGCTGGATATGACACTGCGCGATCTTGAGCGTATCTTGTACTTTGAAAACTATGTTGTCATCGAACCGGGCCTCACGGACCTTACCTACGGCCAGTTGATGACCGAAGAAGAGTTCAACGACGCGCAAGACGTTTACGGCATGGATGCGTTCCAAGCCAACATCGGTGCGGAAGCTATCCGCGAGATGCTGTCCCAGATCGATCTTGAAGGCGAAGCAGAGCAGCTGCGTGCTGACCTGAAAGTCGCTACTGGCGAATTGAAGCCAAAGAAGATCATCAAGCGTCTCAAGATTGTGGAAAGCTTCATCGAATCCGGCAATCGCCCGGAATGGATGGTTCTGACAGTGATCCCTGTGATTCCGCCAGAATTGCGCCCACTGGTCCCACTGGACGGCGGTCGTTTTGCAACGTCCGATCTTAACGACCTTTACCGTCGTGTGATCAACCGCAACAACCGTCTGAAGCGTCTGATCGAATTGCGTGCACCTGACATCATTGTCCGTAACGAAAAGCGGATGTTGCAGGAATCTGTTGATGCGTTGTTCGACAACGGCCGTCGCGGTCGGGTGATCACCGGTGCTAATAAGCGTCCGCTGAAATCCCTTTCCGATATGCTGAAGGGTAAGCAGGGTCGCTTCCGTCAGAACCTTTTGGGTAAGCGGGTCGATTTCTCTGGTCGTTCGGTCATTGTGACAGGTCCAGAATTGAAACTGCATCAGTGTGGTCTTCCTAAGAAGATGGCGCTCGAGCTGTTCAAACCGTTCATTTACTCGCGTCTTGAAGCCAAAGGCCTGTCTTCCACAGTGAAGCAAGCCAAGAAATTGGTCGAAAAAGAGCGTCCAGAAGTGTGGGATATCCTCGACGAGGTTATCCGCGAGCACCCTGTCATGCTGAACCGTGCGCCGACGTTGCACCGTCTTGGTATTCAGGCGTTCGAACCAGTCCTGATCGAAGGTAAAGCCATTCAGCTGCACCCGCTGGTCTGTTCTGCGTTTAACGCTGACTTTGACGGCGACCAAATGGCTGTTCACGTGCCATTGTCCCTTGAGGCACAGCTTGAAGCACGCGTTTTGATGATGTCCACGAACAACGTTCTGTCACCTTCTAACGGTGCGCCGATCATTGTTCCGTCACAAGATATGATCTTAGGCCTCTACTACACCACAATCATGCGCAACGGCATGGTTGGTGAGGACATGATCTTCTCTGATATGGAAGAAGTTGAACATGCGCTGACGGCTGGTGAAGTTCACCTGCACGCCAAGATCCAAGCCCGTATTCCGCAGATCGACAACGAAGGTAACGAAGTGATGGAACGCTTCGAAACCACACCGGGTCGCTTGCGTCTGGGTGCGTTGTTGCCGCTGAACGCAAAGGCGCCGTTCGCCCTTGTGAACCGTCTTCTGCGCAAGAAAGAAGTGCAGCAGATCATTGATACGGTCTATCGTTACTGTGGTCAGAAAGAATCTGTTATCTTCTGTGACCACATCATGACGATGGGTTTCCGTGAAGCGTTCAAGGCTGGTATTTCGTTTGGTAAGGACGACATGGTTGTCCCTGAAACAAAGTGGCCACTGGTTGGCGAAACACGCGATCAGGTGAAAGACTTTGAACAGCAGTACATGGACGGCCTGATCACTCAGGGTGAAAAGTACAACAAAGTCGTCGATGCATGGTCAAAGTGTAACGACAAAGTCACTGACGCGATGATGTCCACGATTGGTACGACACCAATTATGGAAAACGGCGCTGAAGGTGAACCAAACTCGGTTTACATGATGGCTCACTCCGGTGCGCGTGGCTCTGTAACGCAGATGAAACAGCTGGGCGGGATGCGCGGCTTGATGGCTAAGCCAAATGGCGAAATCATCGAGACACCGATCATCTCGAACTTTAAGGAAGGTCTGACCGTTCTTGAGTACTTCAACTCTACCCACGGTGCCCGTAAGGGTCTGTCGGATACGGCGCTTAAGACGGCTAACTCTGGTTACCTGACACGTCGTCTTGTTGACGTTTCCCAAGATTGTATCGTCCGTGAGGTCGATTGTGGAACAGAGCGTGCGATCACAGCAGAACCAGCGGTAAACGACGGTGAAGTTGTATCTCCGTTGGCTGAACGTGTGTTGGGTCGTGTGTCCGCTGATGATGTTATCCGTCCGGGCACAGACGAAGTGATCGTGTCTGCGGGTGAGCTTATCGACGAACGCACCGCTGATCTGATCGACGTGGCTGGCATTGCGAAAATGCGTATCCGTAGCCCACTGACATGTGAGGCCGATGACGGCGTCTGTGCCATGTGCTATGGTCGTGACCTTGCTCGTGGTACCCGCGTCAACATCGGTGAGGCCGTTGGCATCATCGCGGCGCAATCCATTGGTGAGCCTGGTACACAGTTGACGATGCGGACATTCCACATTGGCGGCGTTGCACAAGGTGGTCAGCAGTCCTTCCAAGAGGCGTCCCAGCCGGGCAAAATCCGTTTCGACAACACAAGCTTGCTGAAGAACACAGCTGGTGAGAACGTCGTTATGGGCCGGAACATGGTCATCTCGATTGAGGACAGCGAAGGCGCTGAACTTGCTAAGCACAAAGTAGGCTACGGTTCCAAAATTCTGATCTCAGAAGGTCAGGACATTCTGCGCGGCGATAAGCTGTTTGAATGGGATCCGTACACGTTGCCAATCATCGCGGACAAATCTGGAACGGCGCGCTTTGTTGACCTTGTCAACGGTATCGCTATTCGGGAAGACACCGATGACGCGACAGGTATGACACAGCGTATTGTGACTGACTGGCGTGCAGCACCAAAAGGCAATGAGCTTGCTCCTAAGATCATTGTTGTTGGCGCTGATGGCGAACCTACCATGAAAGACGACGGGAACCCTGTTTCCTACGGCATGTCTGTGGATGCGGTTCTGTCTGTTGAAGATGGTCAGGAAATCTCTGCTGGTGACGTTGTCGCGCGTATTCCGCGCGAGGGTG
The DNA here is from genome assembly GCA_028822885.1 of Yoonia sp. Classification (GTDB taxonomy): domain Bacteria; phylum Pseudomonadota; class Alphaproteobacteria; order Rhodobacterales; family Rhodobacteraceae; genus Yoonia. Next base: position 15,205 of record JAPKCP010000019.1, read on the forward strand.
CTAAGACCAAGGATATTACAGGTGGTTTGCCACGTGTTGCTGAATTGTTCGAAGCGCGTCGTCCAAAAGACCACGCCATCATTGCTGAGATCGATGGCTATGTTCGCTTTGGTAAGGACTACAAAAACAAGCGTCGCATCGCGATTGAATCTGTCGATGATGCAGACATTAAGGTCGAATACATGGTGCCAAAGGGCAAGCACATCCCGGTTGTGGAAGGTGACTTTGTCTCTAAGGGCGATTACATCATGGACGGCAACCCAGCCCCGCACGATATTCTTGCGGTTATGGGTGTTGAGGCGCTTGCTGACTACATGATCGACGAAGTTCAGGACGTTTATCGTCTGCAGGGCGTTAAGATCAACGACAAGCATATCGAAGTTATTGTCCGCCAGATGCTCCAGAAATTGGAAATTCAGGACAGCGGTGACACCGTTCTTCTCAAGGGTGAGAACGTCGATAAGGCTGAGTTTGACGAAGCTAACGCGAAGGCACTGAAGCGTGGTGATCGTCCAGCAACCGGAGAGCCGGTTCTGTTGGGGATTACGAAAGCGTCGTTGCAGACACGTTCGTTTATCTCTGCGGCGTCCTTCCAGGAAACAACGCGCGTTCTGACGGAAAGCTCCGTTCAGGGTAAGCGGGACAAACTGGTTGGTCTCAAGGAGAACGTCATCGTAGGCCGTCTGATCCCAGCCGGTACTGGTGGTGCGTCAAAGCGTGTTCGCAAAATTGCGACCGATCGTGACAACGTTGTTGTTGAGACCCGTCGTGAAGAGGCAGAACAAGCAGCAGCACTCGCTGCACCGTCCGCAATGGACTTACGCGACGACGTTGTTGGGGCTGACGTGTTTGACGCCTTCGTCGATGAAACGCCGGATAGCCGCGATTGATTTGATCGCTTGATTTGAATTGAAAAGGCCCCCGCAGGAAACTGTGGGGGCCTTTTTCCGTTGGGGGCGGTGACGTTTCCTTGGACAAATGGCGTTAAATTGCGATCAGGTTTGTATGACTTTGTGAAGAAAGTGATGATGGCCCTCTCAGTATGTTTACGATGATAAACTATCAGAATGCGGGCTATGAGGGCGGTGAGACATCATTTGCAGACACCTTTTCTTTGCAGGTGTGTTCAGATTTCATGAAAATACCGTAAACTGTGAAGGCATTATTCTTTCATCATCCGCTTTGACACAAAGGCGAAGTGATAGTGAGTGGTCAAAAGTACGCTCTGCGTACAGATGTGATGTTTAATCCAAGCGCGTAATTGGTACGACTGGAACTGACACGATAGGGCTCTGTCCGTGCTCCAAATCGGATGTCGCATACTCGTTTCGTGAGTGGTTCATCAAAAAATTACCACATGGTTATGGTCTCCCAGCTTGATTGGGTAATGGCACTGCCCTAGCGTCAGTACCAAGCGCTACATTTCCGCGAGTTTTAACGAGTTCATTTGAAAGAAGCCTTCATGTCCATTCGTAAAATGGCACATCCCTATGCTCGACCGCAGAATGATGTTGCTTTGTTTCATTTGATAATCACCACCATAATGTATTTCGGCGCCATTGCTCTTGGGACTGTTTATTTTGGTAATTATCTGATGATGGCGCTGGCAATTGTGCTCTTCACTGGCGGCGGTATCCGCTATTTTGGCGCGCAGCACGATTGTGGTCATGCTGCCCATTTCAGCAACCGCACAGTTAACACAACTGTGGGCGTGATCCTTGGGGCATTCACAGCGCATCCGTTCTACGCGATGCGCTACAATCACAATTTTCACCACCGCCACATTGGCAATCTTGATGCACGCGATGCCCACGAGGTTCTGACGTGGACTGTCGCAGAATATCAGGCGGCTGGGTTCTGGGGAAAGCTGTTCTATCGGACCTATCGATCGATCCCGGTGATCTATTTCTTCGGTCCGATTTTCATCTTCTTTATCCGCTACCGCATTCCCAAGAACGTGAGCAAAACGGGGTGGTTGGATGTCGTGATGCAGAACGGTCTGATGTTTGTGCTCTGGGTGGGGGTCTTTATCATCGGTGGAACGACGGCCTTCACATTCTTCATGATTGCCAATGTCTTTGCCTGCTGTTTCGGAACGTTTATGGTTTATGCAGGCCACAATTTTGAAGAGGCATACTGGGAAAGCGAAGATGCGGTAGATTTTGAAGACGCGTCTCTGAAAGGATCTAGCGTCCTTGATTTTGGCCCCATCTTTCACTTTCTGACCTATAATTTTGCCTACCACGACCTACACCACCTTTATGTGAAGATTCCGGCGTACCGGTTGAAGGCGTGCCACGAGGCGCTGGAAGATGTTCTCCAACCGACCCGCATGGGCTGGGGCGAAGCAATCGCTTGTGTAAAATGGAAACTGTGGGACGAGGACAGCAAACGGATGGTTCGGTTTTCTGACATCGAAAAAATAGTGGTTCTGAGCCCGGTTGAATAATCTGGTGAAACCCAGATTGCACTGCTACGGCTGATTTATGGCAGTGATTTCTGACAACATGCGTGGCGCATTTTTTATGATGGGGTCGATGTCGGCCTTTACCATAAATGATGCGTTCATGAAGGCAGTGTCGACGGATTTGCCGTTGATGCAGTCAATCTTCCTGCGTGGCCTCATCGTGTTGCCGTTGTTGATGCTGTTGTGCAGGGCTTTGGGTCAGTTGCGGTTCGACTTAAGCCGTCAAGATTGGACGCTCATCCTGATCCGAACCGTGGCTGAGATGTTCGGCGCGTTGTTGTTCATCAACGCCTTGTTCAACATGCCATTGGCAAACGTGAGCGCGATCCTGCAAGCCTTGCCATTGACGGTCAGCCTTGCTGCAGCGGTGTTTTTCAAAGAACCATTGGGATGGCGGCGTATCACCGCTATCGTCGTTGGGTTCGCAGGTGTGTTGTTGATCGTACGACCGGGTGGGTCCGACTTTAACGTGTATTCACTTTATGCGGTTGGTGCCGTGGTTGTCGTGACGGTCAGGGACCTTGCCGCACGGCGGATTTCACGCGACGTGCCGTCGACGTTAGTGGCTGTGGTCGCAGCAGGAGGTGTGACACTGATGGCAGCTTGTGGTTTGCCGTTTGAGACTTGGGTGCCAATCGCCGCACCACAGTTTGGCCTGCTGGCAGGTGCTGCAGTCTTCGTCATCGGCGGTTACATTTTCTCGGTCGCAGCAATGCGGGTCGGTGAGATCGGCTTTGTCGCGCCGTTTCGGTACACAAGCTTGCTTGTTGCGCTCATCCTAGGGTTTTTAGTCTTTGGTGAGGTCCCCAGAACGTTGACATTCATCGGGGCAGGGATCGTTGTTTCCATGGGGCTGTTCACGTTGTATCGCGAACAAAGGGTCAAGCGACGATTGGCCCGTCAAACAGGCCAACCGATCTAAATGTTAACGGCGTTCGCCAAGGAACCGGCCAGATCCCGTCAGTAAGATGTCGTATTCGTCTGTTGATCCACCAGTCGTACCACCAGAAACGCGTCCAGTGATGACATCCGCACTTTCGGCGTCATCGACAAAATCACCGTCAAGATCGAGCGACCAAGTGCCGGTTTGCTCAAACAACGTGTCAGACAAAACAGCGCCAAGAACGCCCGTGGCAGTCGCCCCAAGGCGGCCTTCGCGAACGGTTCCCGAAATGTCGAGATCGCCGTCAAGCTTTTGATCCTCGTAGCCGTTGTCGTTGTCATCAAACAAATTGATATCCGAAATTGAGCCACTGACAACATCTCCTGACCCGACATGAGTCGGTGATGCGGACATATCAACCCGAAGGTCCAGTAGGCCAGCAACGCTAAAGTCATCCTCACCGTTTACGATCGCATCGCTGCGAATGTGACCCTGATAGGTCGCGGCACCCGTTGGAATGTCTGCGGATGGTGTTGGATCAAATCGCGCGGCGCGCGTGTCGTCGGCAGTGAACGCGCGCAGATCGGCACGGTTAAGCGAGTTCTTATCTGGTAGCGCGCAAGCGGTAAGGCTGGCGGCCGCAATCATCGGAAGGATAATGCGATATGTCATGAAATGGTCGTCCTATTTAGTGGGGCATTGGGTTACTGTGCCACCATTGGTAAAATCTGAGCTAATGATATGCGATAACAACCCATCGCAACAGTGTATAGGGTGTGGGCTGTGCGGGTTTTTGCCTGCTATTGTGCTTCCCCGTAGAAACGCCCATTGCCAGTTAACGCGACATTGTAATCGTCACGCGACCCACCTGTGGTACCAC
>JAPKCP010000223.1 GCA_028822885.1 Yoonia sp.
CCGATACCGCCGGCACCAACAAGACCCAAGACAGTCGACTCGCGGATGTTGATGTCCCAGCGAAAGACCGAAATCCCAGCAAACGCGGGCGCGATCTGTGGCACAATGCCGTAAGCCATAACTTGCCAGCGCGATGCACCTGTCGCCATGATCGCCTCAACTTGGGTGTTGTCGATCTCCTCAATGGCTTCGTACAGCAGTTTTGCACAAAATCCGATGGACCTAATCGCAATCGCCACGATGCCAGCGAAAACCCCCGGCCCAATGATCGCAATTAGTAGCAACGCCCAGATCAGCGAGTTAATTGAGCGCGTGGCGACAATGATCAGCAGCGCAATCGGCCGCACAAACGCCACCGAAGGCGTCGTGTTCCGCGCCGCCATAAAGGCCACGGGCACAGCCATGAAAAGGGCAGCTATTGTGCCAAGCGTTGCGATATTGATCGTGTCCCAAATCGGCCACCACAATCTGTCGATATAGGACCAGCGCGGCGGTGTCGCCCTGCCCAAAATGTCGGCAGCAATTTCAGGTGCATCCCAGACGAAGAACCACGTCGTTGCATCAGATATCCGCAACCAACACCACAAAAAGATGGCGACGCCAATTAGCCAGCAGAACCAACGTACCATGGACTGTCCAGTGGTGCGCTTACGCCAGATCGGTCCAGCATCCGTTTCGAAAACAGCCATTTTATTGCACCCTTGCCCGGACAACGCCTGAAATATATTCGAGAGCCATCACAATTCCGATGATGATCAGCAAGATTGCCGCCGCCGTATCGTATTCGTATCGATCAAAGGCAGTGTTCAACGTGGCGCCAATGCCCCCTGCCCCAACAAGCCCAAGGATCGCACTTTCGCGAAAGTTGATGTCGACGCGGTAGATCGACAGACCAACAAGCCGTGGAAGCACCTGCGGAATCACACCGTAATCGACCCACTGCGCCCATTTCGACCCAGTCGCGCGAACAGCCTCGGCTTGGGACCGATCCATGCTTTCGATATCCTCTGCCAGCAGCTTGGACAGGAAACCAATGCTCGCAAACGAGAGTGTCAAAAACCCGGCCAACGGTCCAAAACCGAAGATCGCAACCAGCAAGATCGCCACGATAATTTCCTGCAATGCGCGGCTAATGGCAATGATGCTGCGACACACCATGTAAACAGGCAACGGTGCGATGTTGCGTGCGGCACCCAGTGCGATGGGAATAGAGATCAAGATACCCACCACAGATGCCGCGACCGTCATCACGATACTTTCCAGTATGCCGGACCAAATATCAGCAGACCGTGACGTAAAATCAGGCGAGGCAAAGGCAGCAACAAAAGCACCACCTCGGTCAAGACCCTCCCAGACGCGCAGCCAGTTGACTTCTACAGATGCAAAGGCTGCAGCCAGATAGGCCAGAAAGCCGATCGCCAGTGTCCATCGCAGCCATTGCCGCTTAACCATTGGGGGCCGCCGCCAGCGGGTGCCGAGCATATCATCAAGATCACGATGGGTTGCGGTCGTCATTCCGCAGCCTCAACGTCGTCTTTCTCATCAACCTTATCGATTGTCGCTTCCCAGTCTTCTGCGCCGTAGATTTCGGTCAACTTATCAGGGGTCAAGCCATCGGGTGGGCCGTCAAAAACGATCTCGCCAACACGCAGGCCAATGACTCGCGCGACAAACATCTGGGCCAAAGCCACGTCGTGAATGTTGATAATCGCGGCCAAACCGCGTTCGCTACACAGCTCGCAGATCAAGCGCATAATCTGGCGTGAGGTCTTGGGATCCAGCGATGCTGTGGGTTCGTCCACGAGCAAAAGCGCAGGATTTTGAATGAGAGCGCGGCAAATGCCGACGCGCTGGCGCTGTCCGCCGGATAGCTCGTCAGCGCGCTTGTCTGCCATATGCAGCAGGCCGACGCGATCCAGCAAGCGGAACGCCTCGTCGACATCAGATTGTGGGAACCGCCGTGTCAGCGACCGCCAAAACCCAACATAGCCCAAACGCCCAGACAGCACGTTTTCCATCACGGTCAGACGTTCGACCAATGCATATTCCTGAAAGATCATCCCCATGCGGCGGCGTTCGCGGCGCAAACCGCTCGCACCTTGCGACGTCAAATCCACATCGCCCAGTGTGACTGTACCTGATGTAGGTTCCACAAGACGGTTGATGCACCGGATCAAGGTGGATTTTCCAGCACCTGAGGGGCCAATCAACGCCACAACCTGCCCTGCCGGTACCGACATATCCACGGCCTTCAGGGCCTGATCGCCAGTCTTATAGGTCTTCACTAATTTTTCGAGCCGCAGCATCGTGTACCCTTTTTCAAAAAGGAACGGCTCCGCCCCTTAAACATACGCGGACGGCCCGAAGGCCATCCGCGCGCTGTGTCGTCAAAGACGATTTATTCGCAAGCGTAGCTTACATTGTTCGCCGTATCGATTTGACGGATGACAGACCAGAAGTCTTGGTAGTTCATCTCAAGGAACTGCGCTTCACCGTTCTTTTCGAACTCTTCTTGCAAGGATGTCCCGTCCCATTCAAAGCTAAAGAACGCATCGCGGATGCTGTCCTGCAGCGCAGGTGTCAGATTGTAGGCCGTTCCGTAGCCAGTCGTTGGGAAAGTCTGTGATTTGTAGATCGAAATGATCTGATCTTCGCTAACCACATCACGCTCTAACATACGTGCCAAAACCGAATTCGCGATCGCGGCGGCAGGATAGTCCTTGTTGGCCACACCCAAAATCGAGTTGTCATGCTTGCCAGAGTAGACTGGTTCAAAATCGGTCCCTGCAGTCATATTGAACTCAGATGCGAGGATCGCTGATGGGGCCTTAAAGCCAGAGTTCGATGTCTCGGAGGTGAAAGCCAAACGGCCACCTTTGATGTCCGCAACTTCAGTGATGCCTGACTCGGGATGCGTGATGATCTCCATCTCGTAGCCAAATGATCCATCTGCACCGGCCATAATGGTGAAGGGACGGAAGCCCGCACAATTCACAGCCAACGGGTTGGACCCGGTGTTAAAGCCTGCGATGTGCAGACGGCCCGAACGCATTGCTTCGATCTGGGCGGCGTTGTTCTGAACTGGGAAAAACATGACATCTTTGCCAGTCTTTTCTTCCAGATGTGTCAGGAAGTCGGCCCATGCGGTCGCATAAACGGCTGGATCCTCAACGGGCGTGTAGGCGAAGATAAGCGTGTCAGGGTCGATCTGGTCAGCTGGATCTGTTGGAACATCTGCGATAAGATCACCGTCAACATCGCAATAGCGATCATCCAAGTCACCGCGCGCGCATTCTTGCGCTGCAGCCGGAGCGGCGTTCATTACCAAAGCGGCCAGCGCCGTCGCTGCCAGAAGTTTTGTCTTCGTCATTTTGATTTCTCCCTGAGGTGCGCGGCCTGTGGCCGACGCCGTTACTGTCCATGACCCGTTACAAAGAGTCGATAACAATTTTATGACAGTTCCTTGAAGTCTTCAGAAAAACTTTGCAAATCAACCACATCAGTATGTGTTGTGAGCGCGGATACTATAGCACTGCACAAGCCCAGCGCTAAATTCTTGGCAACCATGATCATTTTGGCTTCAACCCTCCCTGCCCTTCATCGACCCAGCTTCGACCGCCAACCTTGACATATTTTCGGTTTATGGCTGGATTGATGTTCAAAACTTGGCGGTCGTGCTGCGATGATTACATGCGCTATTAACCCAAAATATATCATACTGCAGCTTGTACTAACGGCAAAAGATCCGCGACAGCAGACTTCTAGCCCAATGAAAACGAAAGAATAAAACTACTCGTGACGTCTTACCGCGCCCTCAACAGCCATAATCGATTGGCGAATATCGTCTGACGTGGTCCGGTGATTGACAAGCGCAGCACGCAGGCACGGCCTTCCCTGAATAAAGGTCGTTGAAAAGACAGCTTCGCCACTAATCTGCAGCTCAGCCGCTATCTTATTCACATCTCCATGCGCGACATAGAAACAGCACACATTGGATGACACGGGAAATGAAAGCTCCAATACGTCAGAGGCTTCGACCAAGTCCGCCATCAAAGCTGCCTGCTTGCAATTATCGGTAATCGATGCCGAAAAAGCCTCAGTCCCGATTGATTTGATAGCCGTCCATACCTTCAGAGCTCTAAACCCACGGGACAGCTCAAGACCATAGTCACAGAACCACAGATCACCGCCGCCAAGCCCCTCTTCCTGCTGTTCGAGATAATTTGGGCGCGAGGTGAACGTCTCAAAATGAAGTGTACGATCATAGATCATGCACGCACCACAATCATACGGCACAGACATCCACTTGTGGAAATCGCAGGAAATCGAATTGGCACGTTCCATACCATCTGTCAGATGCTTCCAAGGCTGATCAGCAAGCTTTGCCCAAAACCCAAACGCAGCATCCACATGGAACCAAATATCACGTTCTGCGCAGAAATCTGCGATGACGTCCAAGTTATCAAAAGACCCCGTGTTCACTGACCCAGCCGTCCCGATGACAGCCAATGGAACCCGACCCGCCGCTTGGTCTTCGGCCACCGCAATTGCCAGCGAAGCAATGTCCATTCTCATGTTTTCGTCTGTATCAACGACGTGAATGGCATCCGTCCCATAGCCCATCACCTCAAGTGCTTTTCCAATGCACGAATGGGTTCCACGACGTACGTAAACGGCGATCTTTGGCAGCGATTGAATGCCCGTCTTTCTGATATCATGACCAAATTGTCTGTTACGCGCGGCTGTTAACGCCAAGATCGTCGCTTGTGATGTCCCAGTCGTTAAGATCGCCGAAGCAGTATCGGGCATGCCGGAGACACCCAGCAACCAGTCCAGCGTCGCACGTTCAACTTCGATGGCGCCGTGGTCACGGCCACCGCAATTACTGTTCATCGTAGCCGCAACTAATTCAGCACCAACAGAGACTGGTAATCCAGCACCATGCACCCAGCCAAAGAATTTTGGGTGCGTATTGCCAGTAGCATAAGGCATGATGTCGTTCGCCAAATGGTCCAAAGATTGCGCAGACCCGACCCCTGTTGTCGCGTCCCGTAAAGATAACCGATCCGCAAGGTCACTTGGCTTGGGTTGCCACGGTAAATCTCTGGCCTGCTTCATGCGGGTGAGGCACTGGTCCATCAATTTATGCATATCGCGACTAAAATCATCCCAGTTTTCTGGATCAAGGTGCGTGCCTTCTGAGGTCATAGCTGGTTCTCTTCTAAAGGATAATTTAAGGACGGCAGTAGAGCATCCGGAAGGCACTCCGCAACAGCACCCGATGAAATTCCTCTAAATTGTAGTTACACTCGACCTTTCACGCTTTGATGCCGCTCGCTTAATAGCATTTACTGCAGCAAAGGAGGTGGACCATAAGACGCACACATACTGACAAATTCTGCAAAGATGCGGTGCGCATTGGGCTGACCA
>JAPKCP010000224.1 GCA_028822885.1 Yoonia sp.
TGGCATTTAATGTGGCAATTGGGCCGTTTCAAGCCGGATGACAACGACCGATTGCTCCAACTTTTCCGGTCTAATCGCAATGCTGGCCTGATCCCTCTGCCATTTTTTGCCGTGGCATTTTTCCTGTGATTGAACCTTAGGCAATTGGAGCCTATGTAGTTGAAGCAATTATAAGAAACAGATCAATCTGATGCGCCTGTCCGCTATATTCACCCGTTTAGCCGTTTTTGCCGTCGCCGCTGGGGTCTGCTTCGCATCCGCGCGCACGGCTGCGATCTTTATTGAGGAACGGTCCGTTGTTGGTGTCCGCGAAGTCCTAATAGATCAAGGGCATGAATGGGCTTCAGTTATCAGCGACGGTTTGCAAGTTGTGCTCGAAGGACAGGCCCCATCTGAAGCGGTTCGGTTCCGAGCCATTTCAGCTGCAGGAAGCATCGTAGGCGCAACGCGTGTCATCGACAATATGAACGTGATTGATTCGCGATCGATTGCCCCACCTGAATTCGCGATTGAAATCCTGCGCAACGACAGTGGTGTTTCGCTTATTGGACTGATCCCAGCCAACACTGACCGCGAAACCTTAGCTGCGCAGATCGCGCGCATTGCCAATGGTCAAAACGTCACTGATTTACTTGAGATTGCGGATTACCCTGTACCCCCAACTTGGCAGCCTGCTTTGAACTACGCATTACGGGCGTTATCAGACCTGCCACGCTCCAAAATATCGGTGTCGGCAAAGCGTGTCCTTGTGAACGCTATTACCGATAGCGAGCTGGAAAAAGCAGAGCTGGAAAGCAACCTTTCACGGAACAAACCCGCCAACGTGCAGATTACCGTAGCACTGACGGCGCCGCGTCCGGTAATTTCGCCCTTCACAACGCGCTTTTACATCAATGAAGATGGGGCGCGTTTTGATGCATGCGCAGTCGATGGCCCAGAAACTGAAGCAAAAATTCTAATCGCCGCAAGAGAGGCCGGATTTACAGGCAATGCAGGCTGTACAGACGCGCTTGGTGTACCTTCGCGGACATGGGGCGAAGCAGTTTCATTATCGATCAAGGCCGTTAGCGAATTGGGGGGGGGCACGGTCACGATCTCTGATACTGACATCTCCCTTGTTGCGCCCCAAGGCACTGCGCAAGCCACGTTTGACCGGGTCGTCGGACAACTTGAGAACGCATTACCCCCAGTTTACGCACTTGCGTCCGATTTGCCGCGTGCCCCAACCGACCCTTCCGCTGGACCGCCGCAGTTCACCATTACACGCAGCCCAGAGGGGGCAGTGCAATTGCGCGGGCGCGTGCCAGATGATCTTACCAACACCACCGCCGAAAACTACGCTGCCGCAAAATTTGGGCTTGCAAACGTAACGATGGGCACCCGTGTCGTGGACGAGTTGCCATCAGGTTGGGTTGTCCGTGTTTTGGCCGGGATTGAGGTAATGTCGCAACTATCCAACGGGTCAGTTATTGTTGAACCGACCGGGGTCACTGTGCGCGGTAAAACAGGAAACGAAACTGCGCAGGCTGATATTTCACGGCTTTTGATTGATAAACTTGGCCAAGCCGCGGAGTTCGATATCGACATCGAATACGTCAAAGAACTCGACCCTATCGCGGGCCTGCCAACTCCCGAAGAATGTGTCGCCAAGATCACCGAAGTTACAGCAGTCCGTAAGATTACATTTGACCCTAGCGCGTCCTCGATTACGTCAGATACCACAGCAGTCGTTAATGAGATTGCGGATATCTTGAAACGTTGCCCTGACCTGCGAATCGAAATCGCCGGCTACACCGACAGCCAAGGGCGCGAAATAATGAATGAGCAGCTATCACAAGAACGGGCAACTGCCGTGCTTGATGCTTTGCGTGCTCGGCGTGTTCCCGTTTCCAGCTTTGCAGCAAAAGGCTATGGCGAGGCTGATCCAATTGCAGATAATGGTACTGCCGAAGGGCGCGAAGCGAACCGGCGTATTGAATTCCGGCTGATAGTCCCAGAAACAGCCCCTGAAGAACCGACAGCCCTCGAAGAAGCCGAAGCACCGGCCGCAGAATAAGAACGGACGCGACGTGAACAGAAATGAATTCATCATCGCAACAGCGATTATCCTTTTCGTGGCTTTTGCTTTGGGATGGTTTGCAAGCTGGCTGATCAACAGGTTCACCCGTGTCACAAAATCTGAGATCGATGAGTTGGACAAAATGGCCCAATCACTGCACGAGGCCGAAGAAACGCGCGACCAAGCGATCACGTATCTTCAACAACGCGAAGCTGAGATGACGAACCAACATGCACAGACCGAGGCGGAGCTTCGGGCAACGATGGATGGATTGCGTGATGCCCGGCGTGAGGCAGAAGAATTGCGCAGTTATATCGAACGCCAGAACGCTGGTTGATCAACCAAAAACTTCACACAGATTCGTATATTTTTTTGGGAAATAGACCCTAACGGCGAGGTGCAGCGGCGCGCCTTAACCGATCATTGATCGCAAGCCCCAAACCTGTCTGCGGAATAGGTGACACTGCAATTTTTGTTGCACCAGACCTGTCTAATCGATGCAGGCATTCGAACAACCGTGATGCCGCTTCAATCAAATCACCACTTGGCGACAAATTAAGCGTCGCATCTACAGCCCCAAACCCTAGCAAAACCTCATCCACAGCGACATCCGTGGCATTCAGCCGCACAGCCCCTTGTGGCGCGTAATGCGATGCCAATTGGCCCGGAGATTGTGGGGTCAGCGGATCATTGGGTTGGTTTAATGGACTGCCAAGACACGCGCTTAGCGCTTCGATTGGCACACCGCCTGCACGCAACAAAGCAGGCACACCCACACAACTTACTATCGTTGATTCCACCCCAACCGCACAGGCCCCGCCATCGATCACGGCGTCAATCTTTCCATCCAAACCGTCCAAGACATGGGCAGCTGTCGTTGGGCTAATCCGACCTGATGGATTCGCGGAGGGGGCGGCAATAGGCCCACCAAAAGCCGTCAACAGCTTACGCGCCAACGGATGATCTGGCACTCTAATTGCCAACGTTTTCAGGCCGGCCGTGACAAGTTTGCTGATCCCAGCACCCGTCTTAAGCGGCAACACAAGCGTCAGCGCACCCGGCCAAAATGCCTGCGCCAACATCCGGGCGTCATCATTGAAATCGCAATACAGCGCAGCAGTTGCGATATCCGGTACGTGCACAATCAACGGATTAAACGCAGGCCGCCCTTTTGCCGCATAAATACGCGCCACAGCCCTCTCATCGCGCGCATCAGCGCCAAGTCCGTAAACAGTCTCAGTCGCGAAAGCCACCAGACCCCCGTGCGCCCAAATGCGAGCTACTTCGGCCACCCCAGATGGATCAGCAGGCAAACAACGTGTCGTGGTTCTATTCATGACGTGGCGTTTCAGTTGATGGGGTGCCAAACATGGCACACTTTCATTCCATCATTTACTAGTAATCGCGGTCGCTTCAATTGCCAAGCCGCACCCGCCTTCAGGAGTTTCTAATGCCGTATCGCGCCCCCGTCCAAGACATCCGCTTTGTGATGGATCATATCGCAGGTTTTGCAGCCGTAGCGGCCACAGATCGTTTTGAAGACGCAACGGACGATACCGTCGATGCGATTCTGTCAGAAGCTGCCAAAATGTGCGAAAATGTGTTGGCTCCGCTGCAACGCCCCGGCGACACCCACCCAGCAAAGCTTGAAAACGGCGTTGTGCGAACGTCTCCCGGATATGCAGGCGGTTACAAAGCGATTGCTGAAGGCGGCTGGATCGGCATGTCCGCAACACCAGACTTTGGCGGAATGGGTCTGCCCATGACGTTGGCCACGGCCGTGAATGACATGATGTCGAGCGCGTGTTTATCACTACAACTCAACCCGCTCATGACCCAAGGCCAGATTGAAGCGCTGGAGCATCACGCATCAGACGAAATCAAGAATCTTTACCTGCCCAAGCTGATCTCTGGCGAATGGTGCGGCACAATGAACCTGACAGAACCTCAAGCCGGATCTGACGTGGGTGCCCTACGTTCAAAGGCTGAACCAAATGGCGACGGTAGCTATGCAATCACCGGCCAAAAAATCTACATCTCTTGGGGCGATAACGACTTTACGGAAAACGTCTGCCACCTCGTTCTCGCCCGTCTGCCTGACAGCGTGCCCGGCACCAAAGGCATCAGCCTGTTTATGGTCCCAAAGCTGATCCCCGATGCAGACGGCACCCCCGGCGAACGCAATGATCTACGCGTTGTCTCGCTCGAACATAAAATGGGCCTACACGGATCACCAACCGCGGTGATGGAATATTCCGGTGCCAAAGGCTGGATGGTCGGCGCGGAAAACGGTGGCTTGGCTGCGATGTTCACAATGATGAATAACGCCCGTCTTGGTGTTGGTGTTCAGGGCCTTGGTGTGGCCGAAGGTGCTTTGCAGCACGCGATTGCCTATGCCCAAGACCGCAAACAAGGCAAAGCCCCCGGCACTGGCGCAATCATTGAACATGCAGATGTGCGCCGGATGCTTGCCACGATGAAAGCCGACGTTTTTGCGGCGCGGTCAATCGCAATGATGAACGCTGTCGCCATCGATATGAGCACAGCGACAAGCGATGCAAAATGGACCGCCCGCGCGGCGTTCCTGACCCCGATTTGCAAAGCATTCGGGACTGACACAGGTATCGACGTGTCCTCAATGGGCATCCAAGTTCACGGCGGTATGGGCTTTATTGAGGAAACTGGCGCGGCACAATTCGCTCGCGATGTCCGCGTCACCGCCATCTATGAAGGCACCAATGGCATCCAAGCGATGGACCTAGTGGCCCGTAAGTTGATGGACGGCGGGGAAGCCGCCTTTGCGATCCTTGATGAAATCCAAGAAGCGACTGACGCTGCAAAGAAAACCTATCCCAATCTGGCAGAATCGGTTTGGCAAGCGATTGAGAACCTGCGCGAGACAACCGAATGGCTTCTTGCACAATCTGACCTCACGGATCGTTTCGCGGGTGCTGTTCCTTACCTACGGGCATTTGCACGGGTTCTTGGCGGTCATGCGCATCTACAGGCAGCCGTTGCTGGCGACGCTGCACGTGAACGCCTTGCGCGGTTTTACATCAACAGGTTGCTGCCCGAACACGCCAGCTTGCTGGTTCACACACGTGAAGGCGCCGCCGATTTAATGGCGATCACAGCAGATGACTTTGCCGCCTAGGACTTGCCCCCAATAAATGAGCCGTCATAAGCGGTTGGCAAGCATAGGATAGCCCAATGACCACACCGCTGATCACCTACCCATGGGACACGCCACCAGCAGAGGGCGAAGCGACCCTAATAGCCGATGGTGTCCTTTGGATGCGCATGCCGCTGCCTATGGCATTAGATCACGTGAATGTCTTTGCGTTTGATGAAGGCGAGAG
>JAPKCP010000225.1 GCA_028822885.1 Yoonia sp.
CGGCTTCAGGGAATGTTTGGGTTACTAGCACGACCGACTATAATCTTATTGGATCGGCTGATGTCCTTGGATCAAGGAAGGAAATCCCGTTTAGGTCAACCAATGGTATGTTTGGGAGCGGCGATGGCACCTATCTCTGTTCGGGCAACATCCTATCATTTAGGATAAGAACGACACCGGCGAAAACCCCGCCTTATTGGAAAACGTTGCGTTAACGTGCGAAACAGGATTGCAGATTTACAGGCGCAACATAAACTGCCGCTATGTCATATTTCCCACCTCCACAACTTGCGGATGCGCTTGCTGATCATGGTCTGCAAACGCTCGGGCATTGTCCTACAACTCCAACCGATCAGCTGCCCATCGATGGCACGCTTGTCCTCATTGGTCCTGACGAGCCTGCATTTTGGCCCATCTTTGAGACTGGCGCCGAATTTCAAGACGGTGAAGACAATCCACTAGATCGATGGTCTCATCGCGTTATGACAGACCTAGCTGTAGGCTTTGAAGGAAGTGCGCTGTTTCCTTTTGGCGGACCTCCCTTTCAGCCTATTTTCACATGGGCACTCCGCACTGGCCGCTTTTGGTCCTCACCGATTGGATTCCTCGTCCATGACACGGCTGGGCTTTTCGTTTCATTCCGCGGCGTCCTCCTGCTGCCCGGAGTCCACGATGCTATCGCTGGAACACAACCTTGCCTGACTTGCACGGGCACACCCTGCAAAACCGCCTGCCCTGTTGGTGCATTTGACGATGGCTACAACCTAACAGCCTGCAAAAGCCATCTTGCAGACGCCAACGGTCACGATTGCATGACGCAAGGGTGCCGCGCCCGTAGGGCCTGCCCAATTGGTCAGGGCCACCGCCTGCCCGCCCAAGCCACACACCACATGAAAGCATTCTTATGACACGACGTCTGATCCTGATCCGCCACGCAAAATCTGGATGGGACAATGGTTATGCCGACGACCATGGGCGGACCCTGACAGATCGCGGGCATGCGGCAGCTGAGGCGATTGGAGAATGGTTAGCGACAAGCGGATACAAGCCTGACCTAATACTCACGTCCGACGCTACGCGCGCCCTTCAAACGACAACGCTGGTGAAACGTGGGCTTGCGGCAACGACTGAAACGCAAGAGATCGGATTGCTCTATCATGCGGCACCCGACACCATCCAAGAAATCGTCGCAAAGACAGAGGCAAATTCAGTCGCAGTGATTGGACACAACCCCGGAATTGGCATGGCAGCACGGCGTTTCGTGACATATGCGCCTGCGCACAACCGCTTTGACGACTATCCAACCTGCGCGACGACCATCATTGACTTCGCAGACGAACATTGGATGAAAGTCGGCAAAGGTATTGCAACGGACTTCATCGTCCCTCGCGATCTCTAACGCAAAAGGGCCGCACCAAAGCGCGACCCCTTCATTCATTTCGCCAAAACAACTCCTGCCGGAGGCTCCGACGCCAAACCGGTTTAGTGACCCAAAATCTGGCTCAAGAACAACTGCGTCCGCTCTGACTGCGGGTTGTTAAAGAACTCTTCTGGCTCGTTTTGCTCAACGATCTGACCTTGGTCCATAAAGATCACGCGGTTTGCAACCTGACGGGCAAAGCCCATCTCATGGGTCACGCACAACATGGTCATACCTTCCTCGGCCAGCTCGATCATGGTGTCGAGCACCTCTTTGATCATCTCTGGGTCAAGCGCTGATGTTGGTTCATCGAACAACATGATCCGTGGTTTCATGCACAACGAACGCGCAATCGCCACACGCTGCTGCTGACCACCAGACAATTGGCCGGGGTACTTACCAGCCTGCTCCGGAATTTTCACCTTCTCAAGATACTGCATTGCAATCTCTTCAGCTTCCTTCTTGGGCGTTTTACGCACCCAAATCGGGGCCAGTGTGCAGTTCTCAAGAATCGTCAGATGCGGGAATAGGTTGAAGTGCTGAAAGCACATACCAACCTCTGACCGGATCTTGTCGATGTTCTTGAGGTCCGAAGACAGCTCTGTTCCATCAACAATGATCTGCCCCTTCTGGTGTTCTTCCAGACGGTTGATACAGCGGATCAACGTCGATTTACCGGACCCCGATGGGCCACAGATGACAATCCGCTCCCCCCGGTTGACGGTCAAGTTGATGTCGCGCAGCACATGAAATGTGCCGTACCACTTGTTCATTCCATTGATTTCAATGGCGACCTCATCGGACACCTGAAGTCTGGAACGGTCTATTTCACGATCAGTAGCGAGGTCAGACATATCCAAACCCTCCTATCGGTTTTCACGCTGGAGTTTGTTCTCCAGGTAGAGTGAGTAACGGCCCATGCTAAAGCAGAAGATAAAGAACATGGCGCCAATGAAGATGAATAGCTCCCAGTAGATGCCGTTCCAGTCAGTGCTGGCACGAACAGCTGAGGCAATCCCAAGCGGATCAAACAGGCCGATAAAGACCACAAGCGTCGTATCTTTGAACAATCCAATAAAGGTGTTCACAATGCCGGGGATCGAAATCTTGAGAGCCTGTGGTAACACGATTAGCTGCATAGACTGCCAGTAAGACAGGCCCAAACTATCGGCCCCCTCGTACTGACCTTTTGGCAATGCAGCCAAACCACCACGCACAACTTCAGCAATATAAGCCGAAGCAAATAGCGTGACCATGATGATCACCCGCAGTGTCAGGTCAAAATCCGTTCCCGGTGGCAAGAAGTAGTTCAGCAACAACTGCGCTGTGAACAACCACACGATCAGCGGAACGCCCCGGATCACCTCAATAAAGACCACCGAAGATGTCTTGATGATGAACAGATCAGACTGACGGCCAAGGGCTAACAAAATACCCAACGGCAATGACAGCACGATGGCTGACAGGCCGATAACCACAGACAGCATGAACCCACCAAATGCGCGAGATGCAACAAATTCAATCCCAATGGGCGCGACGCTATCCAAGACCCCGTAAACCGGCCCAGATAAGAATACCCAGTAGATCAGCGGAAGCACGATAGCTGCGATGATCCCAGCCAATGAGCTGATGTTCTTGGTAATCGGGGCATAGGCAAAGTAGCCAACCGCAAAGCCCAACGCGATGGAGATAGGCAACCAGATAGACCCACCCCACAGCAGCCAGAAGCACAAGAATGGTGCAATAGCTGTGACGATCATAACTTTCCTTGGGACGGACTGGTACAGAATTGGAGACAGTCCAACCAAGAAAATGATCAACGCAAGGATTGGGCGCCAGTACAATTCGCTTGGGTAGTACCCAAACAATAACTGGTGCCAGCGATCAGACAGAACAGCCCAACACGCTACGGATGCGTCAGGTCCAAGCGTCGCATTACGAATTTCGCGACATTCAGACAAGGAACCAGCGTCCCAGATGCCACCGACCAACCAAGGGCCAACATGGCTGATGACCCAATAGACGAGGTAGATCGAGATCAGGGTTAGGATCGCGTTGGTCACACTTGAGAACAAGTTCTCACGTACCCACCGGACCGCCCCAACTTGCGACGACGGCGGTGCAGTTTCCGGCAACATCTTGTCGCGAACATAAGAGACGGTTTGTGTCGTTGTATCAGTCATATCACCGCTCCTTCAGTTTTGTTGAGTTGTTATAGATGTTCATGCCACCCGAGATCAGTAGCGATAGGATCAGGTAGAACAGACCCAACAGCAACATGCCCTCTAGCTCGCGACCTGTTTGGGAAATCGTGATCCCCCCCAGTGTTGCGCGCACATCCATATAGCCCACCGCAATTGCGAGTGACGAGTTCTTGGTGAGGTTTAGAAACTGCGAAATCAGCGGTGGAATGATAACCCGCATCGCTTGCGGCAAGATTACCAAGCTCATCGTGCGACCCGGTTGCATGCCAAGAGCAGCAGAAGCCTCTGACTGTCCCTGTGAGACCGACAAGATGCCAGCCCGAACCGTTTCAGCGATGAAAGCACCCGTGTAAAGCGACAGCGCAAGCCAGAGCGAAATCAACGATGACCGCAGGAATGTGCCTTCGGTAAAGTTGAACCCTTTGAGGAATGGCGTCACGATCGTCGCACCGAGCACGATGAGAACGAGCCCAACAGGCACGATCAAAATGCCAAGCTGCGTGTACCAAGTTGTGGGTCGCACACCTGTCGTTTCTTGAACCTGCGACGCGCGATTGCGGATTACTTTAATCGCAACAAGGCTCAACGCTAAGACACCCAGAATAACAAACCAGTCAATTCCACCAGATGCGACAGCGGTGTAGCCCTCACGGGCGGCGACAACTTCATTTCCACTCAGCGAATTCGTGAAGCCAAGACGCGGAAAGTAGAAACCACGCCCAGTCAACGCAACACTATCACCAAGCAACATGCTTGCTTCGGGTTCAGCCCCACGAAAATCTTTGGGCTGCGGTAGGGCTTCTGTCACGACGGCATGGATCAAAATAATCCATAACAGCAGTGGGATATTGCGGAAGCCTTCGACGTAAACCGCCATCAGTTTGCTGACGACCCAGTTTTGGGACAAGCGGGCAACACCCGCCAGCACACCAATCACCAACGCCGTCAAACAGCCCATAAAGGCCACCAACAGCGTATTCAGAATACCAACAAGCGCTGCACGCCCGTGAGTATCTTGGTTGTCATAATCGATAAGCATTTGATTGATATCGTAACCAGCAGCAGAACCAAGGAAACCGAAGTTAAAATCCTTGCCCAACGCATTGAGGTTACTAATCGTGTTGTTCACCAGCCACCAAATACCCGCCATAATCAGGGCCAAGGCCACAGCTTGGATTGTAATGGAACGGTAGCGGGTGTCGTAAATAAGCTGACTAAGCCGAAACGCAGGTTTCGGCGGGTCTGTCATAACTGACATAATGATCTCCCGGGCTTCTCGTTATTTTTGCCGCCTCTTGCCTGCTTTTGCAGATCTGACAAGGCGCGAGATGCTGTTTTATAATGTCTCTATGGTCACATAGTCAAAGGGCCCAGACGATGCTGGGCCCTTTGGTATTCCAGATTTAACGGAATGGCGGTGAGTAAAGCAGACCGCCTTCGGTCCACTGTGCGTTCAGACCACGAGCAAGACCAATTGGTGTATTCTCACCAATGTTCTTCTCGAAAATCTCGCCGTAGTTGCCGGATGCAGCGATTGCAGCAGCAGCCCAACCAGCGTCAAGACCGATCATCGCGCCAAGTTCACCTTCAGTGCCGAGCATACGGTTAACTTCTGGGTTATCAGTCGCAGCGGCGGACAGTTCAGCAACGTTGGTGGACGACACGCCCAGCTCTTCAGCTGAAATCAATGCGTTCAATGTCCAACGAACAATATCGCCCCACTCAGAATCACCATGACGGACCAGTGGACCGAGTGGCTCTTT
>JAPKCP010000226.1 GCA_028822885.1 Yoonia sp.
CTAGCATAATTCACCATGTCGATTGCAATTGGTTAAACAGGGCTGAGATGATTGGATTATCTTTTCTCCTCGCAAGTGTTGCGATACTTAGGCAGGCAGGAACCGACAATGTATCGGAAACGACTAAGCCGAAAGACTGCCTTTGATGAAGTGCTATTGACTCTCGACACAGGCTCAAGCCTATGCCGGCTCGCACCATCTCAAGCATGGACGCTTCTTGATCAACCAGCGCCACAACATTCTGCCGGACATTAAGTTTGGTAAAAATATCAAAGAGTAATCTATGGTGAACAGAGACTTCCGGGGTTCCAATCCACGGTAAAAGCGCCAGCTCGGTCCAAGTTGCGTTTTTAACGCGTTTATCCCATCCGATAGGTGCAATGACGCGGTAGGAAAACTCCGCAAGGGCGACGGTGTGAATGGGGTCATCTGGCCCGACATGGGCAACTTGGCCTGGCGCGTTTAAATAGAAGCCAGCGTCGATCTGTCTGCGTTTCAGACGCTCTAGCGTGTCACCGCTGACGCCGTGAAACAGTTCCGTTGTGATGTTCGGGTAATTCGCTCCGAGAAGGCTTAACAATCTGCCTAGGCGGATGAATTCGGGATCGACGATCGTGCCTATTCTTAATGTTCCCGCGATGCGGTTTGCTTGTTGACTAGCGCTACTGCGAAATTCACGCATTGCTTGTAGCACACTCTTTGCCTTTTGCAGAACAGCTGCTCCATCTTGTGTCATTACTAAACCTGTTGAGGTCCGCTGAAACAGGGTAATTCCGGTCTCTTGGCTAAGGCGTTTTATTTGAAGGCTGATTGCGGGCTGGGTCAGGTTCAGAATGTCAGCTGCGCGTGACACACTGCCTTCTTGGGCGACGGTCACGAATGCAAGGATCGTGTTTATATTTGAAAATCTTTCCATATAAGTATTGTTTATATTGCCCCAAGAGATTTGTAATTGGAAAAATCTGAAAACCCCTCTTAAACAGCATTAAATCGTCGTGTCTGGAAAGGCGAAGGGGTCAAAACACTGTCCCTTCGATCTCCAAACGTCTGGCCCACATTTCAGTACACCGTTTGATGAAGGAAGATTCAGCATGGATGATACCGCAGCGACGTTTGACTATATTGTGATTGGCGGCGGGTCCGCTGGTTGCTTAATGGCCAACCGGCTTAGCGAAGATCCCAAGCACCGGGTTTTGTTGCTAGAGGCGGGCAAGCCAGACACTTACCCTTGGATACACATCCCTGTCGGGTACCTCTATTGCATCGGCAATCCCCGCGCGGACTGGATGTACAACACGGAGCCAGACAAAGGACTAAACGGGCGCAGTCTGCGCTACCCGCGTGGAAAAACACTGGGCGGATGCTCCTCCATAAACGGCATGATCTACATGCGAGGCCAGGCCCGAGATTATAATAATTGGGCGGCACTCAGCGGCGAATGTGATTGGTCATGGGACAAGTCTCTAGCCGACTTCAAAGTGCACGAAGATCACTACAAACTGGATGACGACGAGGACCCTGAAACTGGCGACAATGGCAGGTTCTCAGACACGCACGGTCACGGAGGCGAGTGGCGGATCGAAAAGCAGCGTTTAAGCTGGGAAGTGCTGGATAGCTTTGCAGATGCTGCTGTTCAGACCGGGATTGAGAAAACTGAAGATTTTAATGCGGGTGATAATGCAGGTGTTGGTTATTTTGACGTAAATCAGCGCTCTGGTTGGCGTTGGAACACCTCAAAAGCGTTTCTGCGTCCCGTAAAGTCGCGCCCGAACCTCACCGTTTGGACTGAGGCGCAAGCCGAAAAGTTGACCTTCGAAACCGGCGTAGACGGTGCGCTGCGATGCAGTGGCGTGCTGGTTCAGCGAGACGGCAAGTCGATTCGAACGACAGCCACGCGCGAAGTGGTCCTTTCGGCGGGGGCAATCAACTCGCCGCAAATCTTGCAGCTGTCGGGGATCGGTCCTGCTGCGGTGCTGAAATCGCATGGTATTGACGTTATAAGAGACATGCCCGTTGGCGAGAACCTGCAAGACCATTTGCAAATACGCGCAGTGTTTAAGGTCAATGGCACTCGCACTATGAACACGCTGGTCAACAGCCTTTTAGGTAAGGCGAAAATTGCGATGGAATATTTGTTCAAACGCACCGGCCCGATGAGCATGGCACCTAGCCAGCTTGGTGCGTTTACGCGGTCTGATCCAAGCCGGGCCCATGCAAATCTTGAATATCATGTGCAACCCCTGAGCCTTGAGGCATTTGGGGAAGACCTGCACGATTTTCCCGCAATGACCGTGAGTGTGTGTAACCTCAACCCAACAAGCCGCGGCCATGTCCGCATTGGCTCTGCAGATTTCCGTGATCCGCCGGTGATCTCACCCAACTACTTAGACACCGAAGACGACCGCAAAGTTGCGGCTGACAGTCTAAGGCAAGTGCGCAAAATCATGGCTCAATCGGCGATGGAAACCTACCAGCCAGAAGAGTACAAACCGGGTGTGCAGTACCAAACCGATGCGGAGTTGACAAAGCTGGCAGGTGATATTGCCAACACGATTTTTCACCCCGTAGGCACCGTGAAAATGGGCCATGTAGATGACCCTACTGCCGTTCTCGATCCGCATCTGCGCCTAAAGGGCGTGACGGGTTTGCGGGTGGTGGATGCAAGTATTATGCCTGAGATCACGAGTGGAAACACTAATTCTCCAACCATCATGATTGCTGAAAAGGCTGCAAAATGGATGTTATCCGGCCATTAAGGCAGGCCCAATCCCTCTATTCACGTCTGGAGATCACATGCGCACATCGTTTTCAAAGCTTCCCCTGACTGGAGTAAAAGTGGTCGATTTTGGTCAATACATTGCGGGTCCAGCGGTAGCAATGCTGTTGGGGGATCTTGGCGCGACTGTAATTCATATCGATCCCCCGGAAGGGCCGATGTGGGACAGTCCGGCCAATGCAGCGTTAATGCGCAACAAGCTGATCGTGAACCTTGATCTCAAGACTGAAGAAGGGCTGGAAAAAGCGCGCACCCTGTGTGCTGAAGCCGACATCATTGTTGAGAACTTTCGACCCGGAAAACTTGCCAAGCTTGGGATTGAATTCAACGCAATGTGCAAAAATCGACCTGAGTTGATCACTGTGTCGTTGCCCGGCTTTGCATCAAATGACTCTGAGCGGCGTGAGCTGCGAGCGTTTGAAAGTGTCATTGCTGCGAACTCCGGTGTCTTTACTGACATGGGGTTGAACCGCGTACTTATGGGCCTTAACCCCTCATTCTCCCCGCTGCCTCTGTCGTCTGCCTATGCCTCTCAGATCGCGGCATCGGCCACCATTTTGGCGTTGCAGTCGCGACAACTAACGGGCTTGGGCGACCAGATCGAAGTCCCTCTGGCTTCCGCCGTGATGGAGGGGTTGTGCTACAACTCGATCAAAGTCTCCGACATGCCAGAGCGCTACCTGACGCAGCGTGAGGCTGAAATAGAACGGCGCCGCGTTGAAGGGCTACCCATGAACGTCGCCTACGAGGATCTGCAAGAGCTGCTGGACCCCTTCTTTCGAAGCTACATGTGCAAAGATGGGCGCATGTTTTATGTCGTTTGTCCAAGCCACAAGCACCACGCGCACCGCTGCCTAGAGGTGCTAGGCCTTTATGATGAGATGATGGCTGAGGGCCTCACAGAAGAAGCAGACACCTATAAACCGCAATCCGAATGGGAAACTGATACCTCGTTGGGCGTCTATCCAATGCCAAAGTTTTGGGCCGATAAAATTGCGGCGCGGATGAAAGAGGTGTTTATGACGCGCACCTCACACGAGTGGAAACGCATGTTTGGCCGTGCAGGTATTCCCGGCGCACCACAGCGGTGGCTCCAAGAATGGGTCAACGACGAATACGCGGAAATGTCGGGCCTAATGATCGATGTGTTGGATCCTGAATACGGTGAGATGACCCAGCCGGGCCCCGTGGTTTGGATGGAAGAAAGTGGCGAAGAAGCGCTTCAGCCAGAGCCGCGCAAATGGGTCGAGCATGACGAAGCCTTAAGTATCCTGCGCAAGATCCGTACTGACATCCCTGAACCAGATGAAAATGCGCTAAGTAAAGGCTGGCTGTCAGGGGTGCGCGTTCTTGATCTTTGCAACGTCATCGCAGGTCCGCATGCAGCAAGTTATCTGGCGCGGTTTGGCGCTGAAGTAATCAAGCTAGATCCTGCAAAGCCTCTTTATGACAGCTGGAACACTGTTATGTACGGCCTGAGCCAAGGACGCGGTAAAAAATCAATCTTGGCAGACATCAAGTCTGAGCATGGGAAAAAGGTGTTTGAGGATCTGGTAAAATCTGTCGACATCATCTTGTGGAACGCTCCAGACAGTCAGATCAAACGGATGGGGTTGGACGCAGAAAGCCTGCGCAAGCTTAATCCTGAGGCAATTTTTTGCAAGCTCGATTGCTTTAGCGGCGTTCGCCGTGGCACGCGGACCGATTATATCGGTTATGATGATCTGGTGCAGGCAGCAACAGGGATCATGTTGCGGTTTGGGGGGGCGATGGACCGCCCTGAGGAGCATGCCCACGTTGGCACGATCGATGTGATGTGTGGGTTTGCTGGCGCGCTCGCTGTGGCAACTGCACTGTATCAAAAACACCGCTTTGGTCGCATTGGGCGGGGTCGAACCTCACTCAGCGCTAATAGTGGGTTGCTACAGATCCCGTTTTGTTACGACTTCAAAGGCCGCAAGTTGTTTGATGAGCCGTCCGGACCTGAGGCAAACGGATATGACGCGCTTAGTCGTTTTTACTCCACCGCATCAGGTATTTACGTGCTGCTCAGCGCCTACGAGACCGATCTACCTCGGTTCCGCCAAGTGGAAGGCCTAGAGGACTTGCCCGACGTACAGGAAGAAGATCGCGCTGCGTTTTTAGCCGCGGCGTTCCAGTCTCAACCTGCGACAGAATGGGTAGACCGGCTGTATGTCGCAGACATCGCCTGCGCGATTTGCAATAATATTGATGCTTTACGATCTGAAAATACCTACGAACCTGATGGAACCGCTGGTACGCAAAACGGCAGCTATTCTTTTTCAATCTATCGTGATCACCCGAGCACCCATGAGGTTATCCAGCTTGACCCATTTGCTGTGAGGACTGCACGGAGTCAGATTTTTGCAATTGCGCCAACAGAGAAGTTTGGAGCTTCAACCCGAGCCACGATGCGCGACCTCGGATATTCTGAGAGCGCAATAGAGACGATGTTGAAATCAGGGCAAATTAGTGAAAGCTGGAGTGGGCAATATCTGCCTACTTGATCTTATATAAAACGCCGTTAGAGGCTGGAAAATATCCGCACCGT
>JAPKCP010000020.1 GCA_028822885.1 Yoonia sp.
ACTTGTTCCCACAAATCACGGGCACGGATTGTTTTCTGAACTTCACCATCACGACGGTTGATCAGGTCCCAATCTTCGTCGTTCTCAACAGCTTTTAGGAAAGCATCCGTGACGCGGATCGAGTTGTTTGAGTTTTGGCCAGAAACGGATGAATACGCCTCAGAATCCCAGTCAGTGTCGTATGTTGGAAATTCAATCGACGTGTGACCTTGCTTTGCATAGTCCAGCACGCGCTTGATATATGTCTCAGGGATACAGGCCTTTTTAGCATCCTTAACAGCGGATTGCAGACCAGGGTTCACCTTGGGATCGTATGCGTCGGCTTCCTTGCCGTCCCATGCTTTGATGGCAGCAAAAATCGCATTCAGGTACTTTTCATGCATCTTAGAACCAGCAACGATGGACGCCACTTTCTGTTCTTCAATGACCTTCCAGTTGATGAAGTCTTCAATATCTGGGTGATCGGCATCTACGATGACCATCTTAGCAGCGCGACGCGTTGTACCGCCTGATTTAATAGCACCGGCGGCGCGATCACCTATTTTCAGGAACCCCATCAGGCCGGATGACTTACCACCGCCTGACAGCGCCTCACCTGCACCGCGCAGAGATGAAAAGTTCGTGCCTGTACCAGACCCGTACTTGAACAAACGTGCCTCACGGACCCAA
Source organism: Yoonia sp. (assembly GCA_028822885.1). Taxonomy (GTDB): domain Bacteria; phylum Pseudomonadota; class Alphaproteobacteria; order Rhodobacterales; family Rhodobacteraceae; genus Yoonia. Next base: position 670 of record JAPKCP010000020.1, read on the forward strand.
AGGTCCATAATCCCGCCTTCGTTAACGAGATCATCAGCAACTGATTGTATAAAGCAAGCATGCGGCTGCGGGTGCTCATAGGACGACGCTGATTTGGTCAGTTTCTTGGTTTGATAATCAACATAGTAATGACCTTGTGCAGGACCATCTATTCCGTAGGCCCAGTGCAGGCCTGTGTTGAACCATTGTGGTGAATTGGGGGCAGCACGCTGTGTGGCCAGCATGTAGCGCATTTCGTCGTAGTAAGCGCTCGCGTCTTCCTCGGTTGAGAAATAGCCACCTTTCCAGCCCCAATATGCCCACGCACCTGCGAGACGGTCAAAAACTTGCTTGGCAGATGCTTCACCACCGAATGTCGCGTCTTTGGTTGGGACCGAACGCCACAGAAATTCAGGGACGCCTTTTTCTTTGACGGGTTTCACATCCGATGGAACGCCTGCCTTACGAAAGTACTTCTGCGCAATGACGTCGGACGCGACTTGGGACCATCCGGCTGGGATCTCGCAATTGTCGAGCTTGAACACAATCGTCCCATCAGGGTTCCGAATTTCCGAAGTCGTCGTGTTAAACGCCAGTGCGTCATAGGCGCCTTTTCCAGCGGTCGTAAAATTACGTTCGATTCTCATTGCGTCTGCCCCGTCTCAATGACCGTCGTTGCGGCCTATTTCCGAAAACTAGGCCCAACTGGACCTAAAAATTACTGCTCTGACGAAAGGACAAAAGAAAACCCATCAAGAACATAGGTTCCTAGTCTGATTTAACTGACGACTGTATCCGCGCCTGCCTGTCCCCGTCTCAACACCACATGTAGTGTGGTTGTTACCCGCCTCTACAACCTGACGCATCCAGACCTTGGGGGTCAACGGATTTTTTACCACAATATGTAGATAAAGGATATTGACCACCAACCGGGAAACAGGGTTGAAAACGCTTCCCCGATTCATCCTCAGACTTCTCCACAGAAGGTTAACGTTGGCTGTGGAAAACATGATCATGAGAATCTAAGCAAACGCGATAGCTTAGCCGAAAAGGTTCGCCTAATGCGTGAACTGTTGTCAAAACTTGTTTTTAGAGAATCGGCGAGCGCAAAGGAAAGCACAACACCTAGGGGCGCTTGCAAAAACGCAACGGTTTCCACAAAACACCATACGCCAGCGCGTTGCGCTAAGACTGAAAACTTATAATTTCATTAAATGGTCGGGGCAGAGAGATTCGAACTCCCGACCCTCTGTTCCCAAAACAGATGCGCTACCAGACTGCGCTATGCCCCGACTAAGGCTTGATCTAGCGTCCACAATCCGGATTGAAAACCCCTAAATTGCACATTTTCTAATTTGCACAGGGAAGAACTGAATCGGGGCCAAAGGAAGGGTGCTGAATCATCGCACCAGCGGTAATTCCCAGCCGTTTGGACAAACCACCGTTGATTTCGAGAACGGCCAGAACGCCATCACCGCCGTCTATAACGGTTTCATCTCCGGGAATCGCGTTTTGATGAATTTGTGTGACGACGCCCGTGGGCGATACAAAAAGCATATCAAGCGGGATAAGCGTGTTGCGCATCCAGAACGTGGCGCGACGCGGTTGTTCATAGACAAACAGCATCCCGCCAAGCGTTGGCATGCTTTCGACGAACATTAGGCCCTGCGCACGTTTTTGGTCATCGTCAGCAAGGTCAACTTTGAAGCTTGCTTGACCAAAGTCACCCACAACCTTCACAATATCATCAGAACAAGCGGCAGCGTTAGCCCCCGTGACAGTTACAGCCAGTATCAGTGCTGATAAAACAATCTTGATCAATTCGCAGTATCCCAAGTCACAACATCGATCGCCATGCGTCCGCGTTCACCGTCGAACAATCGTATCCCAATCGCCTCACCAGACTGCAGGTTAACCAAACCGGATCGTCTCAGTACATCAATATGGACAAATATATCTTCGTCATTACCAAACACATTCGCAAAGCCAAAGCCTTTTGCCTTGTCGAACCATTTTACACGCGCAGGCTGAACGTCAACCTTTGCGATGTCATCGAATGACAATTCTTCCATATCGCGCAGCGTCGGTATGGCATCGGAAACAACAACTTGAATTCCAACAACACTGATGGCCTGTAAGCCACGTTCCGTTTGCTGAACTTCGATCTCAATCTCGGCACCATCGGCGACAGACCCTTGCCCGTAGTTGCGCAGCACATTTGCATGGAGCAACACGTCTTTGCCACCCTCATCAGGCACGATAAAACCAAAACCCTTAGTTGAGTCAAACCACTTTACATGACCTTTAATTTTATGAATCGTATCAGTCGATGACATCAAATTTCTCTTCATACCGCGTGATAAAGGGTCCTAGGATTGACTAGGTGTACATTAAGATCAGAAAATAGGCTTTCTCACAAGGGATTTCAGTTCACGCTTCATGACGTTCATGGCTGTAAGCGACCAATCTCCCATGTTTCGGATGGTGCTGACCGCGTCCACCGAAATCGATCGTGCAACCTGAACGCACCATCGGCCCAAAATTCGATCTCAAGCGGGGTGATGCGATATCCGCCCCAAAATGGCGGACGGCTTGGAGCCGGACCTTTTTGTGCGGTGACCTTGGCAACCTCTGCCAACAATCGCCCACGCGACGTAAGGGGGCGAGATTGTGCAGAGGCCCAAGCTCCCAAACGGCTTTGAAGCGACCGGGAAGCATAGTAATCATCTGAGATTGAACCATCTTCGCGTGCAACTAATCCGCGAACGCGAATCTGGCGGGCTTGAGATTTCGAATGAAGGACAAAGGCGACTTTGCCAGACAGTTCGATTTCCTGCCCCTTCTTACCCTCATAATTTGTATAAAAGACGAAGGCGTCGGAAGTGATATCTTTCAACAACACCATCCTCACATTCGGTAAACCGTCAGCATCGACCGTCGCCAGTGCAATCGCATTGGGGTCGTTGATTTCTGTGACCGTAACGTCAGCAAGCCACTGCTGCGCGATGACAAATGGGTCATCTCCGGCAAATATACCGTCGCGATCAACCATTTTATCCGCCTTTATATCTAATTATTAGACGTTTAGTTAGTGTGTTCATCCCGATTGACAACCTGCTTTAACTTGCTGCCCCCTCATTGTTCCCCTAAACCTCGGGGAAACAGCATTAATTAAAAGGGACGGCCACATGGGTTCTGATCTGATGAAGGGCAAACGCGGCCTGATTATGGGTCTCGCAAACGACAAGTCGATTGCTTGGGGCATCGCAAAGGCATGTTCTGATGCAGGCGCGGAACTTGCCTACTCTTATCAGGGTGATGCATTGCTGAAACGTGTGGCGCCGCTTGCCGCAAAAACCGGGTCCGATATCGTGATACCGTGCGATGTGAACGATGAGGCTTCAATCGATGCGCTGTTCGAGACATTAAAAGAAAAATGGGGTACGCTTGACTTCATCGTCCACGCCATTGGGTTCTCAGACAAAAACGAATTGCGTGGACGGTATGTCGATACCAGCCGCCAGAATTTTCTAAACTCTATGGATATCTCCGTCTATTCCTTCACGGCAGTTGTTCAACGCGCTGAAAAGATGATGAACGAAGGTGGGTCTTGCCTCACACTGACATATTATGGCGCGGAACGTGTGATGCCACATTATAATGTCATGGGGCTCTGCAAAGCGGCACTTGAGGCTTCCGTCCGTTATCTGGCTGAAGATCTTGGCAAAGATGGGATTCGCGTCAACGCAATCTCAGCGGGACCGATTAAGACGCTTGCCGCCTCAGGTATTGGTGATTTCCGCTACATTCTGAAATGGAACGAATATAACGCACCACTGCGCCGGACTGTGACGATTGATGACGTAGGCAAGTCTGCCCTGTATCTGCTGTCTGACCTTGGGTCCGGCACGACTGGTGAAGTGCTCCATGTTGACGCCGGATATCACGTGGTTGGCATGAAGGCCGTTGATGCACCCGATATTACAAAAGAATAGACCATGACTTGGGCCGCATTTGCGTCGGTTGTCCTGATCCACTTGATCGCCGCGATCGCGCCCGGACCATCGTTTGTCGTCAGTGTAAGAACGGCAGCGAACGACGGGTTTGGGGCGGCAATTGGGCTCGCACTTGGTTTTGGATTTGGCGCTGTCTTGTGGGCCGCCGCTGCCATGGCCGGCCTTGCTGTTTTGTTCGAACTGTTGCCCGTGCTTTTCACTGCTCTGAAACTCGTTGGGGCGGCGTTCTTGATGTTTATTGCGATCATGATGTGGCGCGGTGCTGATGCACCGCTCGAAACCCGCATCGGCACCATGGCCCCCCGAACCTTTGGCAGTGCTGTAAAGTTTGGCTTCATCACCTTCGCCACGAACCCGAAGCCCGCCATCTTCTTTGCAGCGATCTTTGTGGGGCTTGTGCCCACTGACACGCCTCTCGTTTGGAAAGCAGGCATCCTAGCAGCCGTTTTCGTCAACGAATTTACGTGGTACGTGCTTGTGGCGCGGGTATTTTCGTTTCCAAAAGCACGTGCAGGCTATATTCGTCTGAAATCGGTAATTGACCGCGTTTTTGGAACACTCATTGCCCTCTTTGGGCTTAAAATTGCACTGACTTGAAGGAACACGACCGATGACAGACCGCCTGCCGCACGAAAAAGGTTTTCACATCAGCTGGGATCAGATTCACCGCGACAGCCGGGCTTTAGCCTGGCGGTTGGACGGGAAAGGCCCGCTTGATGGGGGCTGGAAGGCCGTCGTGGCGATCACACGCGGTGGCATGGCGCCTGCGATGATCGTCGCACGCGAGCTGGACATCAGAACTGTGGACACGATCAGCATCAAATCTTACGACCATCAAGAACAAGCACAGGCAACGGTCCTCAAGCATCCTGACGCCGAGATGATGGGTGATGGGACGGGCATCCTGATCATCGATGATTTGGTCGATAGCGGCAAAACGCTTGAAGTTGTGCGCGCACTCTACCCACAGGCGCATTGTGCGACAGTCTACGCCAAGCCAAAGGGTGAGCCGATGGTCCATACGTTTATCACGGGCGTCAGTCAGGACACGTGGATCTTCTTCCCGTGGGATATGGCATTGCAATATGTTGAGCCGTATCGCGGAAAAGACTAACAAGCGTGCTTGTTTTGCGCGCTGAAGCCTCCGGCGGGGATTTAGAAAGAACCAAAGACGCGGTCAGACGGCGTTTCACATGATAGGTGCCGTGAGTTGTAACGCGGTATTAATAAAGAATGCGGCGTAGCCGCCCAATTGGATCAAGCCATGATACGTTCCCGGACATCCGCCACATTTCCCCCGCCCGTCATGGAGGCCCGCCGCTGGCTTGAGGGCGTCACACATCCCCAAAATCGCCCACTGTTAAACGTGAGCCAAGCTGCACCCGTCGATCCGCCCCCTGCCCCAATGCGCGAGGCGATGGCCACAATTATTCGCGATGATGCTGAGGCGCATCTGTATGGACCGGTTCTTGGCATGCCTGAGCTGCGTGCAGAAATCGCGACTCGCTGGACAAAAGCGTACTGTGGCGATATCGGCCCAGATCAGGTTGCGATTACCTCGGGGTGCAATCAGGCGTTTGCAGCTGCAATTTCGGCAGTTTGCACGGAGGGTGATGAGGTTATCATTCCCGTCCCCTACTATTTCAACCATCGCATGTGGTTGGATATGGCCGGTGTCACAACCGTCCCGCTGACAGTTGGTGACGGTATGGTCCCCACGGCAAAAGCGGCTGAGGCGTTGATCACGCTAAAAACCCGCGCGATTGCACTCGTCAGCCCCAATAATCCTGCTGGTGTTGAATATCCCGCAGCAACGCTTTTGGCGTTCATGCAGCTTGCACGCACCCACAACATTAAGCTGATCGTTGATGAAACATACCGAGACTTTGACAGTCGCACAGGCGCCCCACATGCGTTGTTTGCCGATTCACAATGGGATGATACACTGATCCAGCTGTATTCGTTTTCAAAGGCTTACCGCCTTACTGGCCACCGTGTTGGTGCGATGATCAGCAGTCCAGCCTTGCTCGCCGAGGCTGAAAAGTTTCTCGACACAGTTACGATTTGCCCAAATCAGCTTGGCCAACGCGCCGCCCTGTGGGGGATGCATCACCTTGATGATTGGCTGGCAGGCGAGCGGCTTGAAATTCTTGACCGGCGGGCCGCGATCGAAGAAAACTTCCCTAAGATTGCCGCCAAAGGCTGGAAGCTGCTTGGATGTGGTGCCTATTTTGCTTATATGCAGCACCCGTTTGACATGCCCTCTGACGTCCTTGCCCAACGATTGGTGCAAGAGGCCGGAATCCTGACACTCCCCGGGACGATGTTCATGCCAGACGATGATCCGGGTGGTGCCAAGCAATTGCGCATCGCTTTTGCCAATATTGACCGCGATGGCATCACAACTTTGTTTGATCGGCTCGAAAACCTGAGCCTGTGACCTTGCAGACCTAAACGCTGCATCATATGCATCACCAACTGATTTTGAGGGGCGCATCCAATGGCCAAAAGCAAAGCAAAACAATCCGCAGCATGGGTTATCGTCGTTCTTTTACTTTTGGGGCTCCTTGGCTTTGGTGCGGGGGGCTTGTCTGGCACGATCCGCAGCATTGGAACCGTGGGTGATAAAGAAATCCCGGTGATCCAATACCAACGCGCCCTGAACGAACAAATCCGCGCGTTTGAAGCCCAGGTCGGTGCACCCATTAGCTTTGTACAAGCTCAGTCGATTGGGCTTGACCAACAAGTTCTGAACAGCGTGATCGCCCAACGCACTCTCGACAACGAAGCTGCAAAGCTTGGCATTTCAGTTGGCGATGAACGTGTCCGTGCCGAAGTTCTGCGTATCCCCGGCTTTCGTGGCCTGAGCGGCAATTTTGATCGTGAGGCCTATCGCAGTAGCCTACAACGCACTGGCATGACCGAAACTGAATTTGAGACCAGCATCCGCGAAGATGCTGCACGCACGCTTGTGCAAGGTGCGATTGTAGAGGGCATTCAGGCACCAAACGCCTACGCTGCAACAATTGCGCAATTCATTGGTGAGACCCGCGCTATCACATGGGCCACATTAACGGCTGATGATTTGACGGCGCCTGTGCCAGGTCCAACCGATGCAGATATTCAGACCTTCTACGACGAAAACCCCGATCTGTTTACGGCACCTGAGACGCGCACGATCACCTACGCGTGGCTGACACCTGAAATGATCCAAGACGATGTTGTTGTTGATGCGGCAGCCGTTCGGGCACTTTATGACGACCGCATCACTGAGTTCGTGCGGCCAGAGCGTCGCTTGGTTGAACGTCTTGTGTACCTCGACCAAGCTGAAGCAGAGGCTGCAAAAGCCAGCATTACTGCGGGTGAAACGACCTTTGAAGGTCTCGTTGAGGCGCGTGGCTTAGCGCTGACCGACGTTGACATGGGTGATGTGGACGCTGTGAGCCTTGGTGCTGCAGGTGACGCAGTGTTTGCGGCACTAATCGGTGATATCGTTGGCCCGCTTGAAACTGACTTTGGGCCCGGCTTGTTTCGGATTAATGCTGTTTTAGCGGCGGATGAGACCCCATTTGAAGACGCCGAACCAAAACTACGTGAAGAACTTGCCGCTGCTCGTGCGCGCCGCGTGATTGACGATTTCCGCGAAGGCATAAACGACCTTTTGGCGGGCGGCGCTGAGCTGGAAGACCTCGCAGATCAAACCGATCTTCGCATTGGAACAATCGACTGGTCTGTTGACGTGCAAGACGGCATCGCAGCCTACGGTGCATTCCGCAGTGCAGCTACAGCCATAGCAGAGGGCGATTTCCCAGAACTGAATGAACTCGATGACGGTGGTATTTTCGCACTCCGCCTCGATAGCGTTGTCGCACCCAGCATCCGCCCATTGGCAGATGTGACTGACGCCGTATCAGACGCATGGCAAGACGTCCGCACCCAACAAGCCGTCATGTCCGAAGCAGAGGCCGTCACCAGTGAACTAGACGCCACCATCGGGTTTGAAACTGTCGCCTTGATTGCCACCAGCGAAGACAATCTTACGCGTCGCAGTTTTGTGAACGGCACCCCGCAAGGCTTTATACAGCGGGTTTTTGAGATGGAGCTTGGCGAAGTTGCAACCATCGACGCAGGTAATTCTGCAATCATCGTACGGCTTGAACATATGTCGATACCTAGCCCAGACGATGCGTCAATCGCGGCTGATCTGAACGCCTTGTCTGAAACCGCCGCAGCAGGCATTGCGCAAGATATCTTTGAGATCTTTAACGCTGAAATCCAGCGCGACACCGACGTGGCGATTAATCCTGCAGCCATAACGGCTGTTCATACCTCGTTCCAATAAGGGCCGCCCGGCCCGCCTAAGATTGCGATAGGACGACGCCAATGGCCCTTCTACCCGACTACAGTGATTTCTCAGCCGGGTTTGATGCCGGACGCAACCAAGTCGTTTATACGCGCCTTGCCGCTGACCTCGACACCCCTGTGTCATTGATGCTGAAGCTAAATGGCGCAGGGAAGAACGCCTTCATGTTGGAAAGTGTCACCGGCGGAGAAATCCGGGGGCGCTATTCAATTATCGGCATGAACCCTGATCTTATCTGGGAATGCCGTGGCACCGAAAGCCGGGTCAACCGCAACGCCCGCTTTGACGATGATGCCTTCACCGTATGCGATGACGATCCGCTGGCGGCTCTGCGCGGGCTCATCGCGGAAAGCAAAATCGATTTACCAACCGATTTGCCCGGTGCAGCGGCAGGGCTATTCGGGTTCTTGGGCTACGATATGATCCGCTTGGTGGAACATCTGCCGAACGTGAACCCTGATCCAATTGGTTTACCTGACGCGGTAATGATCCGCCCGTCAGTTGTGGCTGTTCTGGACGGTGTCAAAGGCGATGTTATCCTTGTGGCACCCGCTTGGGCAGACAGCGGACTGTCCGCCAAGGCTGCTTATGCGCAAGCCGCAGAGCGGGTGATGGACGCCACACGCGCCCTTGAACGCCCTGCCCCCGGCGACAGCCGCCAACTAGCGAATCCTGACCCAATTGCGCCAGAGCAATCAAATTTCAGCCACGATGCGTATCTGGAGGCCGTTGAGACCGCCAAAGACTACATCCGCGCCGGTGACATTTTCCAAGTTGTGCCGTCCCAGCGTTGGACCCAAGATTTCCGTGAACCACCCTTTGCGCTGTACCGATCCCTGCGTCGTACAAATCCATCGCCCTATATGTTTTACTTCAACTTCGGGGACTATCAGGTCGTCGGTGCGTCACCTGAAATACTTGTGCAAGTGCTTGGTAAGCAGGTCACCATCCGACCGATTGCAGGCACGCGCCCACGCGGTGCAAACGCGGCCGAAGACAAAGCAAACGAGGCCGATCTGATGGCCGACCAAAAAGAACTGGCAGAGCATTTGATGCTGCTGGACCTTGGCCGCAATGATACCGGCAAGGTGTCCAAGATCGGCACTGTGCGCCCAACCGAGCAATTCACCGTCGAATATTACAGCCATGTCATGCATATCGTTTCGAATGTTGTGGGTGAACTGGCCGATGATCAAGACGCGCTTTCGGCCTTTTTTGCGGGTATGCCAGCCGGTACCGTCTCAGGGGCTCCTAAGGTCCGTGCAATGGAAATAATTGACGAACTTGAACCTGAAAAACGTGGCGTTTACGGCGGCGGTTGCGGGTACTTTAGTGCCAATGGCGATATGGACATGTGCATCGCGTTACGCACAGCGGTGGTACAAGACGAAAAGCTCTACATCCAAGCGGGCGGCGGCGTTGTCTACGACAGCGATCCAGAGGCCGAGTATATGGAAACCGTTCACAAATCGAACGCGATCCGCAAAGCTGCTGCAGATGCCGCTATGTTTACAGGCGGCAGAAACAGCTAACCCGTGCACCAGCATCAGGATTAAGCCACGTCCGCCAACTTCTTTGGTTTTCTCTATATCCCCGCCGGAGGCTTCCCAAGGGAAGTCACGCGCATAATCGTGAATTCACACGCACCTACTCGCCAATCAAAACCTTAGATATCGGTACAAGCGCAACTTGGCTTGCACGATTAGCTGCACCCCATTGGATCAAAGCAGAAATTGTCTCACCCCGGATCTGCCCCAGCAAAATAACGCCGCCGTCTTGACGCGCACGAAACGCTGCCTGATCCATAAAGCGCCGGATCACGCGGGCGCCTTGACCTTCGCCGTCCAGATTACGGTAGATTACGCCTGTCGGCACGCCCTGCTCTGCTGCTGCGCGCAACGCAGTGTTCAGCCCACGCGACACAGTGACCAAGCCACGGCCGTCTTCAGACAGTGCAATAAGCGCTTGGCTGATGACCTCTGGATCAGATTGTAAGCCCGCCTCGCCGACATCAAGCACCGCGACCGTCTCAGGTAAGGTGGTAAACGCAGCCTCGAAAAATATCTCGACGTCTGTGGCAGTCGCAGAGGCAGGCAGACTTGCTAAAACGCCAACCTCAATCCCTGCCGCACGGTAGGCTTTCATCCGTTCCGTCACATTTGGCGTCGATGGGTTCAGCATCACAGTGATCGGGAATGGCACACCAGCGACGGCAGTGACGGCCCCATCAAAACTACCATCATCCATCAAAATGACAGACATCTCTGGGCGATCATCTGGGTTTGCGCCTTCAGCTGCAAAGCGCACAAGCGCTGGGGTGCCTTCCGGAAAGTCTTCTGCGATGATTGTCTCAACAGAGTCTTCAATTGCGATTTCATCAGCCGACAACCGGTTCATACGCACACCTGGCGTGTTGGTCGGCAGAGAATCAAGCGCATCATCAACAATGGTGACCACCACAGGGACCTCGTCAACCGTCACATTTTCAGGCTCCCGAGGTGCGGTCGTGCCAGCAATATCTGCAGTATCAGCCGTTTCAGGGACAGCGGGTGCAAGCGGCAACAGCGAGGCTAACGGCGATTGATCAACGACGGCAGCCACATCTGGGCTCGCGGAGCCCTCTTGCGGCGCCGCCTCTGCGACAGGCGCATCGGCAGTAAGCGTAGGGGCAGCTTCGGGCAAAGGATCAGCGGATACCGTATCGACGACAAGCGCCTGTTCCGCCGTTGGGGCTTGTGGGGCGACCGATTGTGGATTTGGCAAAACAGGCACTTCACCCATCACACCCAAATCCGCCAATTCATTTTCGATTGGTGCAGCGATCCCGTTAGCAACATTGCCAACCGCTGGTTGGGCGGCAGGCGCTGTATCGGTGATTGGCGCAACATATCCGCTCGTCGCATCACTGTCTGCAGCAAGAGGTACCTCTAACGGTGCTGGAGCAGTGGTCGGTTCAATCGTTGCCGTGACAGTCCCAATTGCAGGTACGGCTGTCTGTGTTGTGTCATTTTGGGCTGCTGGCGCAGAGATTTGCGGCGTAGCCGGCGGGTCATTCCGCGCGGGCTGTTCACCCACAAGAGATGCGCCCGCAACGGTGACACCGCCCAACAGAATACCCCAAAATCCACCACTTAAAAATCCGCGCACGACGCGATCTCCCAACTGCCCATTATTTTCTGATGCTGCGGCACCTTGACGATGCCCTGTGTATCAGCCCATTCATGTTCCGACCATACCGTGACCAAGCCCTTGGGCGGTAGCCCCAAATTCTCAGAAGGCTGCGTACAATGCTGCTCTTGATCGATAATTACGACAGTTTCACCTATAATCTGGTGCATTACCTTGGTGAGCTTGGTGCTGATGTACTCGTGAGGCGCAACGACGCGCTTGACGTGCAAGCGGCTATGGCGATGAAACCAGAGGCCATTTTGCTCTCTCCCGGTCCATGTGATCCCGCACAGGCTGGTATCTGCTTGGCGCTGACGCTTGCCGCCGCTGAGACAAAGACACCGCTAATGGGTGTGTGTTTGGGGCATCAAACCATCGGTGAGGCGTTTGGTGGCAAGGTCATACGCTGCCACGAAATCGTCCATGGCAAGATGGGTCAGATGAACCACACTGGCAAAGGCCTGTTCGCGGATTTGCCCACACCATTTGAAGCCACACGCTATCATTCGTTGATTGTTGAGCGCGAAAGCCTGCCCGATTGCCTCGAAATCACGGCAGAACTTGATGACGGCACGATCATGGGCATGCAGCACCGCGAATTGCCAATCCATGGTGTTCAATTTCACCCCGAATCAATTGCATCGCAACATGGTCATAAGTTGCTTGGTAATTTCTTAAAGAATATGAAGGTTGCAGCATGAGCAATGCGATGAAGCCGCTGATTTTTGCCGCAAGCGAAGGTCCATTGTCCCGCACACAAGCCGAACAGGCATTTTCACTGTTATTTGAAGGTGAAGCAACATCGGCCCAGATTGGTGGGTTTTTAATGTCTATGCGGGCGCGGGGCGAATCTGTTTCAGAATACGCAGCTGCTGCTGCTGCGATGCGCGCGCGGTGCAACGTCGTGAAGGCCCCCGCAAATGCGATTGATATCGTCGGGACCGGCGGCGACGGTATGAAAACCCTCAATATTTCGACCGCGGCTGCGTTTGTGGTGGCTGGCACCGGGCTTCCTGTTGCGAAACACGGCAACAAAAACCTGTCGTCCTTGTCAGGTGCTGGCGACATTCTCACCGAAATGGGCATTCAGATTATGGTTGGGCCTGCTGTCGTCGAAAAGGCGATCGCAGAGGCAAACATCGGCTTTATGATGGCCCCGATGCACCACCCTGCTGTCAAACACGTGATGCCCGCCCGCCAAGAATTGGGCTGTAAGACAATTTTCAATATCCTTGGTCCGTTGACTAATCCGGCTGGTGTAAAGCGGCAACTGACTGGCGCATTTGCACCTGATCTGATTTTCCCAATGGCTGAGACGCTTAGGGAATTGGGATCAGAGGCGGCTTGGCTGGTTCACGGTTCGGACGGCACTGATGAAATTACGATCTGCGGGTCCACCGCGGTTGCTGCACTGACAAGCGACGGAAAAATCGTGGCGCTGGAAATCCACCCCGAAGATGCAGGCCTGCCAGCCCATCCGTTTAAGGACATCCTTGGCGGCACACCAGCCGACAACGCCGTTGCATTCCGCGCCCTGCTTGACGGAGAACCAAGTGCGTACCGCGATGCGGTTCTGTTGAACGCGGCCGCAGCATGTGTGGTGGCAGAAACAGCGGCTAACCTGAAAGAAGGCGTTGAAATGGCACGCGCAAGCATCGACAGCGGTAAAGCTAAAACAGCCGTTGAAGCGCTCGCGCGTATTACGTCTGCCGCCTAATGTTTGACGTCAGTGGGCTTGGCGACTGGGCAAATCTTCCCTTCTTTACGCAAGATTTGCCCAACATCGCAGACAGACTGCAAGATACGGACATTCTGCCACCGCCAAACCTGGTATTCACGGCCCTAGCCTTGACCCAACCGGACAAAGTCAAAGTCGTGATCCTTGGCCAAGACCCGTATCACACGCCAGGCAAGGCAGACGGTCTGGCCTTTTCGATTCCTGATAAATTTGGCGGCAAACTTGATAGTTTAGGAAATATCTTCAAAGAGATACAAACCGACCTTCACGTCACGCGCGCGAAAACATCCCTGCACGATTGGGCCGATCAAGGGGTGCTTCTGCTCAACACAGCACTAAGCGTGCCACCCGGTAAAGCCAATGGTCATGCCAAAATTGGGTGGGACCAGCTTGTGATCCAAGTCCTGCAACACCTTGATCCCAAACCACGCGCTTTCGTCCTTTGGGGCCGCAACGCGCAGCAATATACAAAGCATATTGGTGCTGGCCATTTGATCCACACATCGCCGCACCCCTCGCCATTGTCTGCCAACAAAGGCTTTTTCGGCTCGCGCCCATTTTCAACCGTCAACCACTGGCTTATATCCCAAGGTGACACACCGATTGACTGGGCGGACCCGCAATGACTGAGACAATCCTCGACAAGATCAAAGCCTACAAGCTTGAGCATATCGCCAAGTGCAAACAGGCCATTCCAATGGCAGACATCGAAGCCCGCGCCAAAAATGCACCACCAACGCGTGGGTTCGCGAAAAAATTGTCGCAAGCCACCCGCGAAGGCTATGGTCTCATCGCTGAGATCAAGAAAGCCAGCCCTTCAAAGGGTCTGATCCGCGCTGATTTTGATCCACCTGCACTCGCGCAAGCCTATCAAGCAGGCGGTGCAACGTGTCTTTCCGTCCTCACTGACGGCCCGTCCTTCCAAGGCGATGACAGCTATCTTGTCGCGGCGCGGTCTGCAGTAGACCTTCCCGCACTGCGCAAAGATTTTATGTATGACGTCTACCAAGTCGCCGAGGCCCGCGCGCTGCACGCCGATTGCATCCTGATCATCATGGCCAGTGTGTCTGACGCGCAAGCGCAGGAACTTGAAGATGCGGCCTTTAGCTGGGGCATGGACGTGTTGATTGAGGTCCACGACCAAGCCGAACTCGAACGCGCGACTTTGCTGAAATCCCCACTGATGGGAATCAACAACAGGAACCTAAAGACCTTTGAGGTCACATTGGACACCACGCGGACGTTATCAAAACTTGTTCCACAGGACCGCCAAATCATTGCGGAAAGCGGGCTTACCGGACCAGAGGACCTTGCCGACCTCGCGCGCTACGGCGCACGCACCTTCTTGATTGGAGAAAGCTTGATGCGCCAACACGATGTAACAACAGCAACCCGTGCGATCCTTGCAAATCCATTGATGGCGCCGCGCTAATGGCAGGTCTCAGTCACTTTGACGCGGACGGTCAGGCCCATATGGTCGACGTCTCAGACAAACCCATCACCGACCGGATCGCGACAGCCGAAGCCTATATCAAAATGACACCCGCGACGTTGGCCTTGATCAAACAAGGGACTGCGAAAAAGGGTGATGTCCTTGGTATTGCACGAATTGCAGGCATCATGGCGGCCAAGAAAACTGCGGACTTGATCCCCCTTTGCCACCCGTTACCCATCACCAAAGTCACAGTGGACCTGACTCCCGACGACGCCCTACCCGGCGTACAAATCATGGCGACAGTCAAAACGTCGGGGCAAACCGGGGTTGAGATGGAAGCACTGACAGCCGCGTCCACAGCAGCCCTCACGGTATATGACATGGTAAAAGCCGTGCAAAAAGACATGGAGATCGGTGGCTTGCGTGTGACCCTGAAAGACGGTGGAAAATCGGGACGGTTTGAAAACCCATGATCACTGTCGATCAAGCCCAAAAGCTCTGCCTCGATAGGCTAACCACACTGGGCCATGAAACCGTTCCTTTGAGCCAAGCCGCAGGTCGCACGCTTATCGCGCCCGTTCAGGCCACCAGACCGCAGCCCCCCTTTGCCGCTTCAAGTATGGACGGGTACGCTGTCACGGACGCAACCGTCGCGCCCGGCGCAACTTTCCGCGTTGTCGGTGAGGCCGCTGCCGGTCACGCATGGAACGGCCACATTACGAACGGTGAAGCCCTGCGCATCTTCACCGGGGCCCCAATGCCGCAAGGGGCAAACCGGGTTATTATTCAAGAAGACGTCACACGCGACGGCGAGATAATCACTCTGAACGCCACGTTTGACGAAAAACAATATGTGCGCCCAATCGGCGCTGATTTCCCAGCAGATTTTACGATTAGAGCACCACGTCGCCTCACCCCGTCTGACATTGCACTTATCGCGGCGATGAACGTGGCAACGGTCACAGTAACGCGCAAACCGTTGGTTGCATTGATTGCCACAGGCGACGAATTGGTGATGCCCGGCGGCGATCCACGCCCCGATCAAATCATCGCATCCAACGTCTTTGGACTAAAGGCCCTGATCGAACAACACGGCGGTAAGGCTGATATTTTGCCGATCACACTTGATACCGAAGACGCGCTGCATGCGACCTTTTCCAAGGCAATCTCTGCGGATTTGATCGTGACAATTGGTGGTGCATCTGTTGGCGATCACGACCTTGTTGGCAAAGTTGCGCAAGAATTTGGCCTTGATCGTGCCTTCTATAAAATTGCGATGCGCCCCGGAAAGCCACTGATGTCAGGCACGATGCACGGCAAACCGTTTCTTGGCTTGCCCGGAAATCCTGTGTCAGCGATGGTTTGTGGCCATCTGTTCTTACTGCCGATGTTGCGTAAGCTGACAGGGCTTACGGAAGTTCTCCCTCAGGTCATCACCGCAAAACTATCACATGACATCCAAGCGAATGGCCCACGCGCGCACTACATGCGTGCGCACCTCAGCGAAGGGGTCACTGGCCGCGAAATTCAGGCCTTTGATCGTCAGGATAGCGCACTGTTGACTGTCCTTTCACAAGCGAACGCACTTTTGATCCGCCCGATCAAAGACCCTGCTTACAAAAGGGGAACATTGATGCAAGCGATGCAACTTTAGAGTGTAAGGTTGACACAAAACAAGAACATCGGTAGAACATTTAACTAACGGGTCAGCATTATGACCCAACTGAATGGGAGACTGGCTATGCTGACCAAGAAACAACTCGATTTGCTTGAATTCATCCAAATCCGCGTGCAGCGCGATGGCGTTCCCCCGTCATTTGACGAAATGAAAGAAGCGCTTGATCTGCGGTCAAAGTCAGGGATTCACCGTTTGATCACAGCGTTAGAAGAGCGCGGATTTATCCGCCGCCTCGCACACCGTGCGCGTGCGCTTGAAATTGTAAAAATGCCAGACGCATTGATTCAAAAGCTTGAGAAAAAGGCCACTGGGTTCACGCCGCGCGTCGTTGATGGTGGACGTCCCGACAACACTCCGCCAGCGGCAATGGCCGTTGAAGGTGATGGATCGACAATGTTGCCAATGATGGGTCAAATTGCGGCTGGTGTCCCGATTGAAGCGATTGCCCATGCCTCCCACAATGTTGCCGTCCCCCATTCGATGCTTGGCCAAGGAGAACATTACGCGCTTGAAGTCAAAGGCGATTCCATGATCGACGCGGGGATCAACGACGGTGACGTTGTGATCATCCGCGAGACCACCACGGCCGACAACGGAGATATCGTCGTGGCATTGGTTGAAGATCAAGAAGCAACCTTAAAGAAATTTCGGCGCAGTAACGGCGCAATTGCCCTAGAAGCCGCCAACCCAGCCTATGAAACCCGCGTTTTTCGGGATGATCAGGTGAAGGTGCAAGGTCGTCTTGTCGGTCTGATCCGGACCTACTGATCCACGTTTGCAAACTACCGGTTATTCGCGTGCAAAATAAACGACAAAGCGACGGGATCACCGTCGCTTTGTGCGCTCCAAGGACGATTTCCGGTGATTGTCTGTGCGGCGGTAACTTTGAGACCCCCAAGTTCAGTGAGCGAAAGCCCCAACGCGCCTGTCTCACGAAGACGTTCAATATCAAAGACTTCACAGGGGCGCTGTATTTCGTCAGTTAGATTGCTGATCAGAATGTCAGCACCGTCACATCCTTCTATTTCCGCCAAAGCCGTTTTGCCAGAGACTTGTAAAATGTCCCAGCCGCCCAAAACAGCTCCATAACGTCGTGTGCCCCGCCTTACCCCGTCGCGCACGCCCGCAATCTCCTGATTCACGGGTGCGCCATCATTTTCCAACCAGACGCCTGTCACAAATCCATCACCCCGCGGTTTGCTCAAAGCCCTTCCATTAGGTGTCATGCGTCCAATCATGCCACCGCTATCGGCAACTAAAATGTCTGGGCGCGTGGCCCCTGACCAAAGCAAAAATGCAGCCCCCACAACTACAATACCAGCCATCCGAGCACGCCCTTGCCACAGGATAAGCCACAACGCCCCACCAGCTAAAACCGGTAAAACATACCACTGTGGTGCCATCACGTGCCCCAATGCACCGTCTTGCAAGGCGACAGTTTCCGCCACGAACAAGATCCAACGCAGACCCCAGCCCATAACAGCGAGGCCAACCCAAGCTAACCCAAACGGTGCAAGACAAGCGGCAACCACGGCTGCGGGCATCACCAAAATGCCCATTAATGGCACGCTGAGCAGGTTTGCAATCAGACCATAATGCGCGATTTGGTTGAAATGTGCGGCTGCAAAGGGTGCCGTCGCCAAACCTGCTACAAAGGATGAAATGACCAAAGAAACAGCCCCTCGCGTCCAACGTGGCCAGTGCTGCCAATTGGCGTAGCGCAAATATTTGAACACAAAGACGAGGGCTGTGGTCGCTGCAAACGACATCTGAAAACCGGGTCCTGTGATTGATTCGGGTTGTAAGACCAAGATCACAATCGCGGCCATCGCCACGGCCCGCAGCGTCAACGCTGGGCGTCCTAACATGATCGCGACAAGCATGACCGCAACCATCGTGAACGCCCGTTCTGTCGCCACGTTTCCGCCCGATA
>JAPKCP010000227.1 GCA_028822885.1 Yoonia sp.
GGTCTGCGGCTTGGTCCGCGTCGGTTGATGCCGATGGCGCTCGCGGCGCACCATTACCCTGACATCGTGCATATGGCGCTTGATAAATCTCTTAGCGTGGACACCCCCGCCGTTGATGGTGGGCAGATCGTGATCCCGCTTTGGTCTGAATTTCCGCAAGGCCTTGATGCGCGCGAAGCAATTGTAGCGGGGCGTTTGCGCGATGGACCAATTCGATATGGCATCGCGGTGACGACACGTATGGAAAGCCCGGCTTTGGGGCGGCTTGTGACACGTGGGCTTGTCATGCTGGCTGGGGTCACACCGTCGGATGCATCTCATGTTCTTGGGCGTGCTGATGTTTGGGACACCGAGGCGTCGCTAAAGGCGCTGACATTGTTTGCGCGAAAACGCAGCGGCAGTGGGGATAGATTGGCACCGGATGCGACGGCACTAGCCCAGATGATTGTTGACCAACTGACAGCCCAAACTGTCGATTGTCTGCTTGATGCGGCTTTTGCTGAGGATGATCGGGATTGGGATGCCGATCCGAATGCACTGACGAAACACCCCCTGACCAAAGCAGGTCTTGATCAGCATCGCGGGGTCATTGAGACAACGCTGAAGCTTGGGGTGCCCATTATTGGCCTAGGGGCGTCAGCATCAACTTATTACGGCGCTGTCGGCGTTCGGTTAAACACCCGCATGATACTGCCGGAACATGCTGGGGTCGCAAACGCGATTGGCGCGGTTGTCGGTCAGGTTTCAGTTCATGAAACGGGCAGTGTGACAAGCGGCGGTTTGGGCAACTTCGTCACGCTGGGTGAGACATTTGCTGCAAAGGACGCGGCGTTGACGGCTTTGGAAACACATCTTTCTAAGACGGCGAAAATGAAAGCAAAAGAAGCAGGCGTTGAAGAAATCCGCATGACAACACATCGGGACATCAACGAAGTCACCATCGAAGGCCAATCAATGTTCATTGAAGCCACGATAAAAGTCACAGCCCAAGGGCGGCCGCGTATCGCAGATGGGTGATTTCACGTTCACGTCACTGGCGTTGCGCCAACGGGGGCAATAGGTCAGAACATGCTTCATGTTTGATAGTCGTATCCGTCCTTTGATTAACCCACCTTTGAATGCCACGGGCAAGGCCCTTGCTGGTATCGGTGTGACGGCAAATGGGACAACGCTTGCAGGGTTGGCAATCGGGCTTGTCGCAGCGCTGTTAATCGCGTTGGGGAACCCACTGGTCGCGCTGATACCGCTTTTGTTGAGCCGGATCGCCGATGGTCTTGATGGGGCGGTCGCGCGGGCGACGCAGAAAACAGACTTTGGTGGTTACCTCGATATTGCAGCGGATTTCCTGTTCTATGGCTTGATCCCCTTGGCCTTTGTGGCGATGAACCCGGATGCGAATGGTCTTGCTGGGGCGTTCTTACTGACCTCGTTCTACTTTAATGGCACGAGCTTCCTTGGCTTCGCAATCCTTGCAGAAAAGCACGATATGGCCACAAACGTGCAAGGTGAGAAATCACTCTATTATTCTAACGGTATCCTAGAAGGGGCGGAAACAATCGCATTTTTCGCCCTACTTTGCCTGTTGCCCTCATGGTTTGTGCCGTTGGCCTATGTCTTTGGAGTTGCTTGCTTTGTCACAGGATTTCTGCGCATCTATGGTGCCCACCGCACCTTCACCAACAAGACCACTCACCTTGGGACATAATCCGATGAAATACCTAGCCGTTCTTGCAGCCCTTGCGCCTTTTGCAGCCCTTGCTGACCCTAACCCAGCTGATTGGGACGCCGTCGTGGCAGAGGCTGAGGGGCAAACTGTTTACTGGAATGCATGGGGTGGGTCGACGAACACCAACGACTTTATTGCATGGGTCGGGCAGCGCGTGTCGCAGGATTATGGCGTTACGCTTGAGCATGTGAAACTGACCGACACCGCCGACGCTGTGACCCGGGTTCTGGCCGAAAAACAAGCGGGTCAAAACGATGATGGCGCAGTTGATATGATTTGGATCAACGGCGCAAATTTTGCATCGATGAAGGACGCTGACCTGCTTTTTGGCCCCTACGCGGAACAATTGCCAAACTGGGCGCTAGTCGATGTGGATGGCAAAACGGTACAAACTGATTTCACGGTGCCTGTCGAAGGTTATGAAAGCCCGTGGGCGATGGCGCAGGTCGTGTTTGACTATGACACTGCCGATATCGCCGAACCGATGGGATCGATGCTGGAAATCCTCGAGTGGGCCAAAGCCAATCCCGGTCGCTTCAGCTACCCACAGCCACCCGATTTTCTGGGGACGACGTTCCTAAAGCAAGTCCTCGTGGATATCCTGCCCGATGCCTCCGTTCTGACGACCCCTGCAACGGATGAAACGTACGATGCCGTAACTGCCCCGCTTTGGGCATATCTTGACGATCTCACACCCAACCTGTGGCGTGAAGGCCGTGCATATCCGGCAACTGGCACAGCCATGTTCCCATTGATTGCTGACGGCGAAATTGATTTGTCGATCTCCTTTTCCCCTGGTGCCGCATCTGCTGCGATTGCGAATTTCGAGTTGCCAGACACCGTACGCACTTTCGTCCTCGACAAAGGCACTATCGGGAATGCGTCGTTTGTCGCGATCCCTTACAACTCAGGGTCCAAAGCCGCGTCGATGGTTGTGGCGAACTTCATCCTGTCGGCTGAGGCACAGGCGCGGTCGCAAGATCCGAACCTGCTTGGCTACGGTACAGTCTTGAACATGGACGCTCTGACTGACGATGACCGAGCCCTGTTTGATGCGCTTGAGCTTGGCATCGCTACACTGTCTCCTGCCCAACTTGGCGTAGCCGTTGCAGAACCACACCCAAGCTGGATGACCCGCATCGCTGACGATTGGGTAAACCGTTACGGTGTGGCACAATAACAGGCCGGCGGGGCCACACATAATGGAGCCCCGCCGATTCCTCCCTCTCTTGCCTGCGATCACCTTGCTTGCAATGCTCGGGCCCGTCCTTGCAGGGCTTTACGGCACGGTTCTACCGGCCTTTGGGCATCTTCCTGCCGCGGGTCAAATCGGCCCCAATCTTAACGCTTTCCGCGCATTATTCGATTGGCCGGGTCTGCCCGATGCCGTGCGCCTCTCGCTCACAACTGGCATTATTGCGACCAGTATTTCACTTCTCATTGTCATGCTCATCACAGCAGGTTGGTCAGGTACACCGGCGTTTCGCGCTCTCGAACGCCTCTTGTCACCGCTTCTTTCGGTGCCGCACGCAGCAGCAGCCTTTGGCCTCGCATTCATCATCGCCCCGTCAGGTTGGATCGCACGCCTCTTTTCACCGTGGCTCACAGGTTGGGACACGCCGCCCGACCTGCTGATCGTGCAAGATGAATGGGGACTCGCGCTGACCCTTGGCATGATCACAAAAGAAGTACCGTTTCTGCTGCTCATGACCCTCGCTGCACTTGGGCAAGTTGACGCAACACGCTCTGTTACCATCGCCCAAGCCCTTGGCTACAGTCGCATGACGGGCTGGCTCAAAACCGTATTTCCACGGGTTTATACACAAATCAGACTCCCCATTTACGTGGTCCTCGCCTACGCAATGTCAGTCGTTGATGTGGCCGTTATTCTTGGTCCAAACACCCCACCAACGCTTTCTGTACAAATCGTGAAATGGATGTCGGATCCGGATTTGGCGATGCGTTTGCAGGCAGCAGCAGGGGCACTTTTACAGCTTGGCCTTGTCATTGGTGCGCTCGCCTTCTGGCGCATTGGCGAAATCATCATCGGCCACCTTGGCAAGCGCTGGATCATGACTGGGCGCAGAGGCCGCGCTGACAAGGCCATCAGCGGTATCGCCATGCTTATGGGCACCACGTCTGCGCTGATGATCCTGCTTGGAATTGCCATCCTCGCGACATGGTCAGTGGCCGCACAATGGAGCTTTCCGAACGCGCTGCCCGACGCCTTCACGATGCGATCTTGGGTGCGGCATGGGCCCGGCACGACCGATGCCCTTATCGAGACTGCAATAATCGCAATCACTGTTACATTCATTGCCATAATCCTGACAATTGGGTGCCTTGAGGCTGAATATCGTTATGGTCTTAAGTTTGGCAGGATCGGCACATGGATGCTTTATCTGCCGCTCCTTATTCCCCAAATTGCGTTCCTTCCCGGTCTCCAATCTTTGTTCTTGAACTTAGGAGCCAGCATTGGGCGTTTTCCTGTTATCATCGCGCATTTGATCTTCGTGTTACCCTACGTGTTCTTATCGCTGGCTGACCCATTCCGTGCATGGCCCAACCGTATGGGCACGATCGCAGCAGCATTGGGCGCTAGTCCAGATGGTGTTCTGTGGCGCATCCGCTTGCCAATGCTTCTTCGTCCTATCCTCACTGCAATGGCAGTTGGCATCGCAGTTTCTGTTGGCCAATATCTTGCGACACTTCTTATCGGCGGTGGCCGTGTTGCGACGCTTACGACCGAAGCCCTCGCGCTTGCATCCGGTGGGGACCGACGCGCAATCGGGGTCTATGGCCTGATGCAGACCGCGACTGCCCTTGTACCATTTGCGCTGGCTTTACTCATCCCAACACTCGTCTGGCGTAATCGCAAAGGACTAAGACATGGTTAAAGGCCTCACGCTTTTGGACGTCCAAATTTTTAAGGGCAATGCGCCACTTGTCGGTATTTCCTGTCATATTGCACCCGGCGAAGTGCTCACAATTATGGGGCCATCTGGCGTTGGTAAGTCGACACTGTTGGCTTTCGTGACAGGAACCCTTGCGTCTGATTTCAAAGCGACTGGGTCCGTTAAACTCAATGGGCAAGATATCACGCAAACTGTACCTCACGCGCGGCGTGTCGGCATCCTGTTTCAAGATGACCTTTTGTTTCCGCACCTGTCTGTCGGGGCAAACCTTGCCTTTGGTCTCCCTCCCGGCGGTTCCAAATCAGAGCGGCAAATTAGGATTGTAGATGCCCTGACCGAAGTTGGCCTCGCAGATTTTGCAGATCGTGATCCCGCGACCCTCTCAGGCGGACAAAAAGCCCGTGTTGCTTTGATGCGGATGTTGTTGTCAGACCCATGTGCGCTCCTCCTCGATGAACCTTTTTCACGGCTTGATTCAGACCTAAGGGCACAGGTGCGCGAGATGGTTTTCGCGCGCGCCAAAGCCCGCGCGTTACCAATCCTAATGGTCACACATGACATTGAAGATGCGCAGGCAGCAGGTGGCGAAATCATCGTGCTTGAAGCAAGCTAAATGTGCGACTTTACATATCATGTAGTGCCTTAGCAAAGCATCGCTGGAACCCATGAAATGAAAAGG
>JAPKCP010000228.1 GCA_028822885.1 Yoonia sp.
GTGTCCAACAAAAAGGGCCACCAAATGGTGGCCCCTTCCTAGATTTTGAACGCTTTCACTATTTATCGAAACGCTTGGCCTTGGCGGTTTCAGACCTTTGTCCGATCACCAGAACGGCGACACAGATCACAGCTGCGATAAATGTGAACCAACCCGGCCAAGGCGTATTGGCCAGCATATACATGGGGCCGTCAACGACACTCCAAGAGGCTTCTTCATATGGAAACATGATGTTTTTCCTATTGTTAGAATGACGTTATTCAGCAGGCGTGACTGGCGCGTTTGTGCCCCATTCCGGATAACCTGATGCTGGTACTTTCACGAGGTCCATACCTGCAAGTTCTGCACCTTTACGAACCCGCAGCATGCCAAACATTTTCAAAATGTAGGACACGATGTAGCCCGGCACAAAGCCACACAGGAAGAACACGACTGCACCGACGACTTGACCGATAAAGTTCACGGTTGGGACTTCGCCAGCTGCACCCTGAAGTGCTGGATAACCAGATCCCCAGATACCGAGCATGATAACGCCGTAAAGGCCGATTGTGCCGTGTACGGTGACAGCGCCAACTGCATCGTCGATACCGCGCCGTTCCAACCAGTCCGCGCAAGGCTTCAGGATGATACCCGCAGAGAAGGCGATGATGAACGCGAGCGCTGGAAAGTAGATATCAAGACCAGAGGCGGTCGAGATGATCCCTGCAAGCGCACCCGACATCATCCAGAACGGATCACGTGTCAACAACCATGCACCGATGATCCCACCAGCGATGGCCATCAAAATGTTGAAGGACAATGCCGACAGCGTAATTGGTGTTCCGTAGATCGTGGATGGCTTATCCGCAAACCAAGACCAGCTTTCGCCTGGTACAATGACACAGGCCATTAAGAAGCCCCAGAAACCGACGATAATCAGCATTAAGCCTGTCACAGTCAGCGGCATGTTGTGCCCCGGAATATGGTTTGCAGAACCGTCGGCGTTGAACTTGCCAATCCGTGGTCCAAGGTTAATCAAAACACCTAGCGCAAAGAACCCAGCGACCGCGTGTACAAGACCTGCCGCGCCAAAATCATGGACACCAAATTGCGTGACCAACCAACCATCTGCATGCCAGCCCCAAGCTGCCGCAATAACCCATGCAAATGAGCCAAGCACGATAGCGAGGATGATAAAGCCAACAGTTTGGATGCGTTCAATCACAGCACCGGACATGATGGATGCAGTTGTTGCGGCGAACAATGCGAAGGCCCCAAAGAACACGCCAGACGCTTGATCTGCGATGTTTGGTCCCATGTACTGTGCGCTTTCGCCCCAACCCCATGCGATTGAGTTTGCGTATGCTATGCCAGAAATTCCTGCAGGTCCTTCTGATCCGGTAAAGCCTGTAGGGAGGCCCCAATAGATCCACCAGCCAAAGAAATAGAAGGTCGGGATCATAAACGCGAATGCGAGGATGTTTTTCACACCCGACGATAAGACGTTCTTAAGCCGTGATGCGCCCATTTCGTAGGCAAGAAAACCCGCATGAATGATGATCATCAGCGGGATAGTTAAATAGTAAAATGTTTCGGCGAACATGGTGTTGGTGACAGCTGCACCCGCACTTGCCGCTTCGAGTGCGGCAACTTGTGCCACAAGTTCTGCGATTTGTTCTTCCACGTTTTTTGACCCCCGTGTCGTTATGTCATTGTATACGGCAGCATTCTTTTTGATGCTGCTCTTGAGAAATGAAACATGTGGACAGGTAACTGGCTAGTCATTTTTTTCTGTTAGTGAAAAAAGTTTCCTAACAGTTGATCGTTGAATTGTTGAATGCTAGCGTTGTGAAAATGAACTGCCGCGTTGGTGGTATAAAATTTTCAAGGATTCAAAAATGTGTGGGATTGTCGGTCTCTTCCTAAAAGATAAGTCGCTTGAGCCGAAGTTGGGTGAAATGCTGACGTCGATGTTGATCACGATGACAGATCGAGGTCCGGATAGTGCTGGTATCGCTATTTATGGTGGAGAAACAGCAGGTAAGGCCAAGTTGGTTGTCCAATCAGATACGCCTGATGTCGCATTTGACGGCTTGGATACAAAGTTAAGTAAGGTTGTTGGCGGTACGGTCACAATGTTGGTGAAGAGCACCCATGCTGTTTTGACTTTACCAGCCGGCACCATTGCAGCCGCCCGTGCGTGCTTGCCTGAGATTGATGCATCCTTGCGAGTGATGAGTCGAGGTGACAGTCTTGAAATCTATAAAGAAGTAGGCTTGCCTAAAAAAGTGGCGATTCAATTCGATCTTGCTCAAATGTCAGGCACACATGGTATCGGTCACACTCGTATGGCGACCGAATCAGCCGTAACCACAATGGGTGCGCATCCGTTCAATACGGGTGATGATCAGTGCCTCGTGCACAACGGATCGCTGTCCAATCACAACTCCTTACGGCGCAAACTGCGGCGCGAGGGTATCCATATCGAGACTGAGAATGATACCGAAGTTGGTGCGGCCTATCTGACTTGGCAGATGCAAAACGGCGCGTCTCTTGGTGAAGCGTTGGAAAGCAGTCTTGACGATCTCGATGGTTTTTTCACTTTTGTCGTCGGAACCAAAGACGGTTTTGGCGTGGTCCGTGACCCCATTGCCTGCAAGCCTGCTGTGATGGCTGAGACTGATCAGTACGTCGCCTTTGGTTCTGAATACCGCGCCCTTGTTGATCTACCCGGGATTGAAAACGCTCGTGTATGGGAACCTGAGCCAGCAACCGTTTATTTTTGGAGCCATAACGCGGCACCAACATCTGCAGAAAAGGCCGCTTAAGATGCAGCAAATCGACCTCTCCGAAATTGGCCTACGTGCGATGAACAAGACGCTTCATGCGCAGGCTGGGGACACTAATCAGACTGCGTGGGAAATCGTGAACCCCAAGGGTGCACATGCGATTGCCTGCGGGCTGAATGCGCCAATCGAAGTGACCGTGAAGGGCTCAACTGGGTATTACTGCGGTGGCATGAACCAACTTGCGACTGTGAATATCCATGGGTCTGCGGGGCCGGGGACTGGCGAAAACATCATGTCTGGCAAGATCGTCATTGATGGTGATGCCAGCCAATATCTTGGGGCGACGGGCCATGGCGGTTTGATCGTCGTCAAGGGCAATGCCTCTTCGCGTTGCGGGATTTCCATGAAGGGCGTGAATATCGTCGTGCAAGGCAACATCGGGCATATGTCTGCATTCATGGGCCAATCTGGAAACCTTGTGGTGTGCGGTGATGCGGGCGACGCGCTGGGTGATAGCTGCTATGAGGCGCGTTTCTTTGTGCGCGGCACGGTCAAATCCCTTGGTGCTGATTGCGAGAAAAAAGAGATGCGCGCAGAGCATATTGAGATCCTCAAGGGACTGCTTGATGAGGCGGGCATTGAAGCTGACCCATCAGATTTCACACGCTACGGATCAGCACGCAATCTGTACACCTTTGATGTTGATAACGCTGCGGCGTATTAAGGATACCAACCAATGAACAAACACGACCCAAAGGGTATCCCCCAGACAACACCGCGCCAGTCTGCAACATTCACGGCTGACGTAAACAGCGACATTCGCCGTGCTGCAGCCACGGGCATTTATGACATTCGCGGCGGTGGCGCAAAACGCAAAGTGCCGTCTTTTGATGATCTGCTGTTTATGGGCGCGTCCATCTCGCGTTACCCACTCGAAGGGTATCGTGAAAAGTGTGAAACATCCGTTACCATCGGCGGTTTGCATGCGGAAAATCCGATTGAGTTGGATATTCCGATCACCATCGCGGGCATGTCCTTTGGTGCATTGTCCGGCCCGGCAAAAGAAGCATTGGGCCGTGGCGCATCCATGGCTGGCACGTCCACAACCACTGGCGATGGTGGCATGACCCAAGAAGAACGTGGTCATTCCAACAAGCTGGTCTATCAATACCTACCGTCCCGCTACGGCATGAACCCAGACGATCTGCGCCGCGCTGATGCGATTGAGATTGTTGTAGGGCAGGGTGCCAAACCGGGTGGTGGTGGCATGTTGCTTGGTCAAAAGATCAGTGACCGGGTTGCCGAAATGCGCAATCTGCCAAAGGGGATCGACCAACGTTCAGCGTGTCGTCACCCCGATTGGACCGGTCCTGATGATCTTGAGATTAAGATTCTGGAACTGCGCGAAATCACTGGCTGGAAGGTCCCGATCTACGTCAAAGTTGCAGGCGCGCGCCCTTACTACGACGTTACTTTGGCGATCAAAGCAGGTGCCGACGCGATTGTTCTTGATGGGATGCAAGGCGGCACAGCGGCGACGCAAGATGTGTTCATTGAACACGTGGGCCAACCGACCTTGGCTATCATTCGCCCTGCCGTTCAGGCGCTTCAGGATCTTGGGATGCACCGTAAGGTGCAGTTGATCCTTTCGGGTGGTATTCGGTCCGGTGCTGATGTGGCAAAGGCGATGGCGTTGGGTGCTGATGCAGTTGCGATTGGGTCTGCCGCGTTGATTGCCTTAGGTGATAATGATCCGAAATATGAGGCCGAATATAACGCGCTTGGCACCACGGCTGGTGCGTATGACGATTGGCACGAGGGTCGCGACCCAGCGGGTATCACGACGCAAGACCCTGAATTGATGGCGCGTTTTGATCCCATCGAAGGGGGGCGTCGTCTGAAAAACTACCTCAAGGTCATGACGCTTGAGGCCCAGACGATTGCGCGGGCTTGCGGCAAAAACCACCTACATAACCTTGAGCCAGAGGACCTTGTCGCGCTTACAATGGAAGCGGCAGCGATGGCAAAAGTTCCACTTTGCGGTACTGATTGGTATCCCGGCAAGCCCGGCACAGGCTTTTAATTCTCAGGGCGCGGCCAGCAATTGGACGCGCCCTTTTTAATATGAATATAGACGACAGGGACTAAAACGATGGCAACAGACCTCGCTCAATTCGCCGAAGATAACGGCGTTAAGTACTTTATGATCTCATTCACGGATCTATTTGGCGGACAGCGCGCAAAGCTGGTTCCGGCCCGTGCAATTGCAGATATGCAAGAAAACGGGGCCGGTTTTGCGGGCTTCGCCACATGGCTCGACCTCACGCCAGCCCACCCCGATATGCTTGCGGTTCCTGATCCAGAAGCGGTGATCATCCTGCCGTGGAACAAAGAAATCGCATGGGTTCCGGGCAACTGCGTGATGGAAGGCAAAGACGTCGATCAAGCCCCGCGCAATGTCTTGCGCAAGCTGATCGCTGAAGCCGCCGATATGGGCATGCACGTCAAAACAGGGATCGAAGCTGAGTTCTTTCTGCTTACCCCCGCAGG
>JAPKCP010000229.1 GCA_028822885.1 Yoonia sp.
ATGTTGGCCCAACTTGCCATTTCCATGTTGTTCAAGCCGATAATGCCGATATCATCGGGTACCTTTATACCCGCATCAGCAATCGCGGACAGGGCTCCGATTGATAGGACATCATCACCGCAGAAATACGCTTCGGCGACATCACCAGCATCCAAAAGGCGTAGCATTTCTATCCGGCCCGCCTCAAAGGAATAGGCACCTGCTGCACTGATTGTGGCGCGAACGTCCGGGAAATTAGCAAGTTCTGTGACGAACCCTTTTTCCCTGTCTTGCGTCGATGTCGCTGATCGGGGGCCGCCCAAAAACCCAACACGTTTATAACCCCGATCGACCAGAGTTTTGGCGGCCAGACGTCCTGCTGAGATGTTGTTGATCCCAATCACATTAACCTTTGGACTGACTGCATGGCGTCCAAAGGAATGCACCACTGGCACTCCGGCTGCGCGAAAAGCGTCGGCAAAGGACGCAGGCAGGGTGGACGAGGCAACGATCACGCCGTCCACGGAATACTGCCGCAGCATCCGCACTGAATTTTCGGCGTCGGTCTCATCCGTTAGATTGACCAGAAGGGGCCGTAGCCCACGTTCTTGCAGACCACGGGTGAACAAATCGAACACCTCTAGGAAAATCGGGTTGTGAAAGTTGTTGGACACCAGACCAATCATTTTGGTCCGGCCAGTCGTCAACGAAGACGCCAATGCATTCGGGCTATACCCCAAATCAGCTGCTGCTTTTTCAATCTTCTTACGGGTCTTGGGAGAGACGGATGCGCCCTCCGTATAGGTCCGAGACACGGCAGAACGTGAGACACCGGCCCTTTCGGCCACGTCTTTCAGCGTTACTGCCATGTTTCTCCCTTAGGTCTTTAACTGTCCTGAGGCGGGTCGTTATCCGCATCAGGCAAGGCTTCATAGTTAATAATTGAAAAGCGGTAACCACAGATCACAGCCAGCCCAACAAAGAAAACGCCCCAAAGGCCGTTTCCGTTGGCAAACTCAATCAGGCCCCAAACAGCACAAACAGCGACCACAGCCACCCGCACCCAAACGGGTTTGAACGACGGGTGGGTGAGGTCGAGCAGTTTCATTAGGCGGCGCCCTCAAATTCAGCACCGGTCTTAGATCCTGTGATGTAGGCTACAACGTCGTTGCCGTCCGTTTCGTTTTTATTGAGGTTGGCGACAATGCGGCCCCGACGAAACACGATAATCCGATCTACAAGATCAAACACTTGGCGCATATTGTGTGACACTAGGATAAGGCTTTCGCCCTGTTCCTTTAGCGTGCGGATGATGTTTTCCACCTGTGCAGTTTCCTGCACACCCAGCGCCGCTGTCGGTTCATCCATGATGGTTAGTTTGGATGCAAATGTGGCTGTCCGCGCAATCGCTACACACTGGCGCTGACCACCGGACATGTTGGCGATTTTGTTCTTGATGTTCGGAATTTTCACACCTGTTTTCACAAGTCCCGCCATCGTGGCTTCGCGCATCGCTTTGTAATCGAGCAGACGGAACGGGCCGAGCCAGTTCAGCTTGGTCTTTTCACGACCAAGGAACAGGTTGTCCGGCACGTTTAGATCGTCGGCTAAAGCCAGTGTTTGAAACACTGTCTCAATCCCAGCTTCACGGGCATCCAGAGGTCCAGCAAAGCTGACCTCATCCCCGTCAAAAACAACAGTCCCGCGTGTCCGTTGTTCAACACCTGTGATCTGGCGCACGAAGGTGGATTTTCCTGCCCCGTTGTCGCCCATGATTGCGACGTGTTCACCGCGCTTCAGGATGAAATCAGCGCCTTCAAGGGCATGCACACCACCGTAGTGTTTCGTCAGCCCTTTGGTTTCCAGAATGATATCTGACATTGTTCAGGTCCCCTTTATGCTTTTGCCGCAGCACGTTGCTGCTGCCACTGATCAAGCGCAACCGCGCCCACGATAATGCACCCAAGCACCATTTCCTGATAGAATGCACCAAGGCGCAGGAAGGTGAAGCCGGATGTGATGACGCCAATAATTAACGCACCGATGACGGTCCCGATGATGGAACCACGTCCACCGAACAATGACACTCCGCCGATGACGGCCATCGCAATTGCGTCAAGTTCATAGGACAGACCCATGCCGGATTGTGCTGTCAGGTTCTTTGAAGTCAGGATGACGGCAGACAAACCCGCCAACATACCCGCGATTGCATACACCAAGATCAAATGACGTGGCACGTTGATGCCGGACATCCGGGCGGCTGCTTCGTTTGAGCCAATCGCGTAGGTGTGCTTGCCATAAATCGTGTAGTTCATGATGAGGTGAAACAGGACGGCTAGCGACAAGAAGATAATAACGGGCATCATGCCAGCGCCGATCTTCGCGTAGGCTTCAGTTGGGAAAGACACTGGGTTGCCTGATGACCACCACTGGGCAACGCCGCGTGCAAACAGCATCATACCAAGGGTCGCGATAAACGGGGGGATGCGCGCGAATGCCACAAGGATACCGTTCATGATACCAGCGACGATGCCGCAACAAAGGCCGACAATGACGGGAACTAGCCAGGGCAAATCTTGTAGTGCCGGGCCAAAGATTGCCTTTGGGTTTGGGCCGCCGTTGACTTCGGAAATCTGTGCAAAGCTCATCGCGATCATCGCTGTGGCACCAAGGACAGATCCGGACGACAGGTCAATGCCGGCTGTGATGATCACTTGGGTCACGCCAAGGGCAATAATGCCAACAATAGCGACCTGAATGATGATGATGCGCAAACGCGCTTCGTTAAAAATGGAATCAAAGCGGTCGTTGGTGTCAAAAAGTAGGCTTTGCCCAACAAAAATCGCACCAAGAATTTCAAAGATAAGGACAATAAGGATTAGGGCGCCAAAAACGTTCAGCTCGTTCGGCCATTGTCGTTTGGATTTGTCGTAAGATAGGCCGCCTGTACCTTGGCTCGTGTCTGACATCTGCCAGCTCCCTTTTCAAATATGTCGTTGGGGATGTGGAAGGTGTGGGGCAGCACATTGGCTGCCCCACAGTTACGCGTAAAAACCAGTGGAAATTACTGGAAATCAGCCAGCGTTTCAGGAGTGACGAGCTTGAATGGGATAAAGACAGCCTTGTCGACTTCTTCGCCATTGATAAGCGCGATTGCTGTGTCGATGGAACCAGCGCCCTGACCTGCAAGGTCTTGGAACACTGTGACGTCCATTTCGCCAGCAGCCATTGCAACAAGTGCATCGGCTGTCGCGTCAACACCACCGACGACAACGTCGTCCATAGAGATGCCAGCGGCTTTCATCGCTTGGATCGCACCGATAGCCATTTCGTCGTTGTTACCAAAGACAGCGTCAAATGGCTCACCAGAAGAAATCCAGTTTGTCATCAGGTCAGATGCTTTATCGCGTGACCATTCAGCGGTTTGCTCATCAATGATGGTGATGAAGTTACACATGTCCATGCCGATGACGTCATGAAAATCTTTGGTACGCTGAACAGCCGCTTGGTTGGAAAGCTGACCCATCAGAACGTAAGCGCGTGCACCACCGGATTTGCCTTCAGCACGCAACTGATTGCACATTTGGAATGCAGCAAGTGTACCGGATTCGATTTCGTTGGATGCAACAAATGCCTGACCGTCTGGCAGTGTTGCCATGTTGACTGGCTGACGGTTCACGTAAACCAGTGGAACGCCGGCTGCTGCTGCTGCGTTGGACATCGCCTCAGTCGCGTTGGTGTCAACGGCGTTTACGATGATCGCATCAACGCCAGACGCGATGAAGTTGTTGATCTGGTCAAGCTGCTTGGCCACATCATCAGTCGCGTCTTCCATTTGCAAAGAAACACCATCAAGCGTTGCTTCGTGTGCAGTCATGCCGTTGCGCATAACTGTCAGGCCGTTGTCGTCAAAACGTGCAACAGACACACCGATTTGCTGTGCCATTGCAGTTGTACCCATAAGGGTCATCAGGCCAGCGGCCAAAAGTACTTTGTTCATGGTTTTCCTCCCAAGGAATGTGCCCGGCGCACAGTTCATAATGCCGGGGCCCTGTCGTTCAGGGTGTTGGTTCCATCATCCGTCATGCACCTAATGCGCGCATTTCAGAGGTGATAAATGCGATAGACCCAGCCAACGCGGCCGATGGGTCTGTCATATTGTGGATTTGCGGGGCAAAGCATTCAAACGAAGCAGGGCCGGAATAGCCCTGTGCCGCAAGCGTTTGCAGTTGCGTGATATTGCCAAGTCGGTCGTTTGCATCGACCAAGACGCGGTGGGCGTCGGTCATGTCTGCGATTGCAGGTGCAGGGTCTGCGATGCCCGAGATATGGACAAGGCCGGTCAGATTGGCATGAAAGGCTGTGTCGCCGGACAGGTGGTGGTGAAACGTGTCGTGAACCAGTTTGAAACAGGCTGGATTGCCGAGCTCTGAAAGAACCGCTGCCGCATCATCTTTGTGACGCAGTGTGCTTGTCGTAAACCCAAGGGGTTCGATCAGCCCGATCAGGTCAAGATCTTCAAGCATAGGGCGATAAAGCGTCAGGGCGTGGTGCAAGGCATCGCGCTGCGTCTTGCGATCTACACCGCTAGTTGCAACGCGGGGGATCAACGCTACACCTTCGGCACCACAGGCCACTGCGAGCTGCATCAAGTGCAGTGCCTCAGTCGTCTTATCTTCGGGGGCGTCGTTAAAGGATTTTACCTCAGCGAGCGCCAGAATGCGGATATTCGCGGCGTGGGCTATTTCCCGTACGGTTTCGGGGGTCTGGCCATCAAACAGAGGGCGGCCCAGATCGTTACGAAACTCAACCCCAACACAGCCAATCTTGGTCGCCAAATCAAACAGGGCTTGGACCGACAAAGTCGGCGCAGTCATGTGATTTAGCCCGATTGGCAACATGTGGATTGGTCTCCCTCCTAGTTTACAACGACACTGTAGGCTTCAGTTTTTATTTTTGCAACCGGTTGCATTAATCCCGAGATACTTTTCGATAACCTTCTGTTTTGTATATGTTTAAGCTGGCGTTTTCTGTTGAAATGACGGAATTTTCACCTGTGATGGGTTTGTAAGCGCGCCAGCGATAGTTTGTTTTTCGACTCAGTTCTTGGGCTTTTGCTGCACCGGCACTCGCGCTATGAAGGTTTATCACCAACATTCTTTTTGATGCTTTGTTCGCAGCCCATGAAGGGTCTAATTGTCTAGTTCTAGTGCTGCCAAACGGGAGCAGCATCTCGTATGATATGTTCTTACCGACGGGCTGGCACTGTGGGGCTCCCGCTTTTGGGTGTTGAGGCCAAG
>JAPKCP010000230.1 GCA_028822885.1 Yoonia sp.
CAAACAAACCTCGGCATCTCGCCAATGGACGATCCGTTCATTCCCGAAATGTCGCGCCTCATTGACCCGCAAGCGGCTGAGGCAATCTTGCGCCACGACCTTCCCCCATCGCAAACCAATTCAACATCAGACGATTATACTGACATGACTTGGCACGCCCCGACTGCGCGATTTTATGTGGCGCGGCCGGCGTTGCAGGCCCCAAAAGGCGTCACATACCCGTCATGGGTCATGAACGCGCTGGGCGGCATCCCAGCAACCATCGACCCAATGGTGCAGACTGCCGCAAAGATTTTGGCCATGTCAGCACTGCGCATTCTCGAAGATAAAATAGCCCGCGACGCTGCCATGTCAGAATTTCAGCAACGCACGGCAGACAATCCAATCCCGCCACTTTGCGATTACGACCCGCCTATCCACTTTCGCTGGCCCGAATACGTGACCACTGCGCGCGGCCGCGACTGGTGGATTCCCGCTGGAATGCCGGATGCTTGATATGATGTTTTGCGCCGCACAATGTGCGACGCCTCGTCGGGGGTTTCACCCCCGAACCCCCGAGAGTTGTTCTGGCCAAATGAAGGAGAGACTCAAATGAACGACGGATTTTCATTGCAACGGCGCAAGCAAAAAGGCGGAACGCCCCTGATGGATAAGTGGGGTTTCGCCAATGAAACTGATCGCTTGACCGAGGTTCTGCTCGGGTCTCCCGCACACCTCAAACATCTTTCAACCAGTTCGCTGTCGCGCCATCACCTGCGCGCCAACCCTTGCAATGTGCAAGTGGCACAGGCCCAACACGCTGAACTTGTCAGTGCTTACGAGCATTTCAACGTCAAGATCCACATGCACGACGCGCAACCCGAACTCCCTATGCAGGTCTACGCGCGGGATAGTTCTGTCATGACGCCCTATGGTGCGATCATCACCGCGATGTCGCAATGGTGGCGGCGCGGCGAAAACTACGCAGCGATCCGCACCTACGAACAGCTGGGTATCCCAATTTACGACATGGTTACTGCGGGGACATTTGAAGGCGGTGATTTCAACGTGATTGAAGAAGGTTGTGTGCTGATTGGCTGTGGTGGTGCACGCACCCAAGAAGAAGGTGCACAACAGGTTAAAGCTTGGTTCGATGCTGAGGGCTGGGAAACGCGCCTCGCCTTCATCGACGAATATTACGTGCATATCGACCTGATGGTGGTGCCGATTGCCGAAAAACTGACGGCTGTCTGCCTTGACTGTACCGAACCTGCCATCGTCGATTGGCTTAAGGCGAAGGGTCATGAAATCATCGACGTCCCCTTCCGCGATACCATGGCGCTGGGCTGCAATTTCATGTCGCTTGGCGGGGATCGTGTGATTGCGCCAACGTCATCGCAATCTCTCATCGATCAGCTTCGGGCGCGCGGGTTTGAGGTTGCGGCGGTTGATATGTCTGAGATCAGCAAGACCGGTGGCGGCATCCATTGCATGGCCCAAGCACTGAAACGCGAGGGCTGATTTTGGGAGGAACACAATCTGTCGCGCCTTAACGATCGGTAACCGCAAGGCACGTCTTCCCCGCGGGGAAGGTTTCAGTTTGGCTTGCTCCTCCATATCGTTTCCGCAATGGTACTCATATGAATGACACTGACCCACGCATCACGGCCCTTATGGACGCAATCGCTGACAGGCGGGACGATCTGATCCAGTTGACGGGCGATCTGATCCGCATCCCAACGCTGAACCCGCCGGGGGAAAACTATGCAGCGATTTGTGATTTTCTGGCAAAGCGGCTTGAGGCTTCTGGTTTCCAGATTGAACTCATCCGCGCCCATGGCACGCCCGGCGACAGCGAACGCTACCCGCGCTGGAACGTGATCGCGCGGCGTGATGGTAAGTTTCCGGGCGATTGCGTGCATTTCAATTCTCACACCGATGTTGTGGAAGTTGGTAAAGGATGGACGACTGACCCGTTCGGCGGGGAACTGATCGACGGGAAAATCTACGGGCGCGGCGCGTGTGATATGAAGGGGGGCCTCGCGGCCTCTATCATCGCGGCTGAGGCGTTCATCGCGACCTACCCTGATTTCCACGGCGCAATTGAGATTTCAGGCACGGCTGACGAGGAATCCGGTGGGTACGGTGGGGTCGCTTATCTGGCTGAAAGAGGCTTCTTTTCGCCCGAGCGCGTGCAGCATGTCATCATCCCTGAACCGCTGAATAAAGACCGTGTTTGCCTTGGTCATCGCGGCGGTTGGTGGGCCGAAATTGAAACGTTTGGTGAAATCGCTCATGGTTCTATGCCGTTCCTTGGCGATTGTGCCGTGCGGCACATGGGAGCGGTCCTTGATAAATTTGAGACTGACCTGTTCCCTGTGATGGCTGCCCGGCGCACTGATATGCCTGTGGTTCCCGAAGGGGCAAAGTCGTCGACGATGAATATCAACTCGATCCATGGGGGCATGGCGGAACAGGCTGACGACTTTACAGGTTTACCCGCCCATTGCGTGCCAGATTCTTGCCGGGTCGTGATTGACCGGCGTTTCTTAGTCGAAGAGCCGCTGGATCAAGTGCGTGGTGAAGTCGAGGCACTGCTTGAAGGTCTCAAAGTGGACCGTCCCAAGTTCGATTATCAGATGACCGAACTGAACCATGTGTTACCGTCAATGACCGATCGTAATTCACCGATTGCCACGACCATTGCGCGTGAAATCTCAAACGTGTTGGGTAAGGAGGCTGAATTTGTCGCTTCGCCCGGCACATACGATCAAAAGCACATTGACCGGATCGGGAAGCTAAAGAACTGCGTCGCCTACGGGCCGGGTATTTTAGAGCTGGCACATAAGCCGGATGAATATGTTGGCGTTGATGATATGATGGATAGTATCAAAGTCATGGCGCGTAGCCTCATGGTGCTGCTTTTGCCGCCTGCTACATAAGACCAACGAAATAATGGGGAGAAGAACATGAACACATTCACCACACGGCTTATCGCGACAAGTGCGCTTGCGCTTTTTGCGGGCATGGCCGCTGCACAAAACACATCCGTCACGATTGGCGTTCAGTTGGAGCCGCCTAATCTTGATCCGACTGGCGGCGCTGCACAGGCGATTGATACAGTTCTGTATCACAACGTCTTTGAAGGCCTGACTCGGTTTGAGGCTGACGGTTCGATCGTACCTAGTCTTGCGCAAAGCTGGGACATTTCTGACGACGGATTGACCTACACGTTCAACCTTGTCCCCGGCGTGACGTTCCACGACGGCACTGAAATGACTGCAGACGACGTAAGATTCAGCCTTGATCGCGCGCGTGCAGAGGATAGCATTAACGCCCAAAAAACGCTGTTCGCTGACATCGCATCGGTTGAAGTCATTGACCCACTGACCGTCAAAATCACGCTGTCCCAGCCGAACGGATCGTTCTTGTTCAACATGGCGTGGGGTGACGCGGTTATCGTTGCCGAAGAAAGCATCGCAGACATCGCGACAAATCCAATCGGAACTGGCGCTTACAAGTTCAGTGATTGGGCGCAGGGCGACCGGATCGATCTTGTCCGCAACGATGATTACTGGGGCATGGCCCCAGCGATTGAGACTGCGACATTCCGATTTATCAGCGACCCAACTGCCGCCTTCGCAGCAGTGATGGCCGAAGACGTTGATGCCTTTGCAGGCTTCCCTGCGCCTGAAAATCTGCCGCAATTCGACGCTGATCCACGCTTCACGGTACTGCGTGGGAACACTGAGGGTGAGACGATCTTGTCCATCAACAACAAGATGCCACCATTTGATAACATACTGGTCCGGCAGGCTGTTGCGCACGCGATCGACCGTCAGGCTATCATTGATGGGGCGATGTTTGGGGTTGGGACGCCAATCGGTACGCACTTTGCGCCGCATAACCCAGATTACGTCGATCTGACTGCGAACTCGAACCACGATCCTGAAAAGGCGAAGGCGCTTTTGGCTGAGGCTGGTTTCCCAGACGGCTTTACGACGACGCTGAAATTGCCACCGCCATCCTATGCGCGTCGTGGTGGTGAGATTATCGCGGCACAGCTGCGCGAAGTCGGGATTGAGACTGAGATCAGCAATTTGGAATGGGCGCAGTGGTTGGAAGAGGTGTTCAAGGGCAAAGACTTTGGCCTGTCCATCGTCAGCCACACGGAGCCGATGGATATCGGAATTTACGCGAATCCGGATTACTACTTCCAATACGATAACCCTGAATTTCAGGCTTTGATGGAAGAGCTGACAGCAACGGCTGATCCGGCTGGTCGGTCCGCACTCCTTGCCAAAGCGCAGACGATCATCTCAGAAGACTACGTGAATGGCTACTTGTTTGAGCTGGCATATACGTCTGTTGTGAAGGCTGATCTGCAAGGCATGTGGGAAAACCAGCCGACAGCATCTGTAGATGTCACAGCGCTAAGCTGGGCTGAATAAATCAAATTGCCCCCGACGTTTAACGTGTCGGGGGCATCTTAAGTCAGGCGGCTGCATGCAAACTTTGATACACGCCCGTGATCGCCAAGGCGGCATCTGCTGCTTCGCGGCCTTTGATCTGAAAGTGATCGCTGTAGATGGCGGTATGGTGCGCTGTTTCCTGAAAATGATGCGGCGTCAGGCAAAT
Organism: Yoonia sp.; assembly: GCA_028822885.1. GTDB lineage: Bacteria > Pseudomonadota > Alphaproteobacteria > Rhodobacterales > Rhodobacteraceae > Yoonia. The sequence goes on from JAPKCP010000230.1 coordinate 4,618, forward strand.
CGACAGGATCGGCGTGTCTGTTTGCAGGCCCACATCCAGCAGGCCCTTGACCACTGCATCGGCGACAAATTCGTGTCTGTATATGCCACCATCGACCACCAAAGCCGCGCAGGCGATTGCGTCGTAGTGGGGTGCCAAACGTTTCGCGAGCAGGGGCATTTCAAACGCCCCCGGCACATCGAAGACGTCAACATTTGGAATAAATTCTTGAAAGCCATGCAACGCCTCATCGACAATGTCGGCGTGCCATTTGGCTTTGATGAATGCAAAACGGGGTGGTGTCATTTGTGATCTCCTTTTGTAACAATCGACACGTCACCCAAGGCATCACACGTATCACGGCACCCCAAAGGGCGTTGCGATTCGCGTTCTCTTTCATCCAGACTTTCACTGTCGGCTCAGGTTTCGCACCTGATCTGCTTGACCCCTTCAAAACTGAAGGGCGCTCGCGGGCTCGTGTTGCCACATACCGCCGGTGGGGAATTACGCCCCGCCCTGAGAACAGGTTGATTGATACACGATTGATGTATGCTGGCAAGTGGAGGTTAGTCGCATGACCCGGTATATTTTGGGACGGCTGGTGTCGCTGGTGATTAGCTTGATCGTGGCCTCTGTGGTGATCTTTGCGGTGATTGAGATTGCACCGGGTGATCC
>JAPKCP010000231.1 GCA_028822885.1 Yoonia sp.
AGAAATTCATTGTATTACCACTGATGATTTCATTGAGCTTGATCCCACAACAAAGCGCAACCTTGGCTTTGAAATCGGGAAAGTGGTTCTTTCGTATCGTCATTGTGAATCGTCTTTCTCATAAGTCGATCCATCTTAACTACTGGTCCAAAATCTTGCGGCCACCTCTCTATGACTAGTCAGTGCTTGGCAGATCACCGCTGCTGGGTAGACCTGTATGGATGAAATCTGGGGCTTGTCAGTGATTGAAACTGGCGCTTTGGTTTGGTGCACTGCCTATGCCGATATCGGGCAGCACAAACTGCAGGCTCTTGTTGTGCAATACGTGTAGCTGCATTTTCACCCCTTGCATGTCTGGCGCATTCAGTCGCTGCAAGCGTTGCACAAGCCACGTATGCTCGCAAAACTGTTGCCCATATTTTCACCTAAAACAGCTACAATGAGTACCTGATCTTCAGGTACCCAAGGGCTTTCATTCAATAAACCACTGGTAAATCCGTGTTTCGGTATAGGATCGCATAAAATAATTGCATTATCTTGAGGGACCAAATTTGGCCGTAAGGTACTGCTCTGGTCACGCCTCATGACGTCTTCTCGTGACGGGCGAACCTTTTGAAGCAGGCTTTTGGATCAAGGTATCTCAATCTTAACGTAGATGACTTTTGCTATTTTACTTCGGAATAGCTTCTGTCTTCACGGGTTGAAGGTGACTTGTGCACGGGACCAAGCGTATCCCGGAAGACCAGTGTCGCATGTAATTCAACGGTCTCAATCGCGGTGCTGTCTTGGATCAGACCCACCAAGGCAAGCGCAGCGCGGCGTCCCATTTCGCGATGGGGGACATGGACGGTTGTGAGGGCGGGATATGTGATCTGCGCCAATTCAATGTCGTCAAACCCAACGATTGATACATCCTCTGGCACCCTGATCCCCATCTGCCTTGCGCGTTGCAACGCACCGACCCCCAACACATCATTTCCGCAAAACACAGCCGTTGGACGTATGGGGTCTTGCATTATTTTTTCGAACGCATTGGCCCCGTTTTCGATGCCGTAAGGTGTTTCAATGAAACGCAAGGTTTCAGGCATCATACCAGCATCCGTCATGGCTGATTGAATGCCTAGGTGGCGGGCATGGGCGCGGTCGTTCGTTGATGTTTCCGCAGAAATGAGCGCCAACTCACGATGGCCAAGTGCTATCACCTCAGCCGCCATTGCGTAATTTGCGGCCTTATTGTCGAACCCGACAGAGGGGCGGGCGGAGCCGGAATCAAACGCCCAAGTCACGAGGGCAGGGACGCCCTGTGTTTCAAGGAAATTGTAAATTTCAGGGTCTCGTTCATGACCAATCAACAACAGCGCATCCGCACCACGCGCAACAAGCGATCGGATTTGTTCGGCTTCAAGGTCCGGCCGATAAGATGTGCTTGCCACGAGCATCGTGAATCCATGCTGGCGCAATTCCTCCTGAAATGCCTGCAAGCCGCGTGCAAAAACTGCGTTTTCCATGGTTGGGATGATCGCACCGATAGTGTTGGTGCGGCGTGCGGCCATAGCGCGCGCGCCAAAGTTGGGCGAATAGCCAAGGGTTTTGACCGCTAGTTTAACCTTTGTGCGGGTGTTCGCTGCCAACTGATCAGGAAAATTCAAACACCGCGACACCGTTGCCGTCGACACGCCGGCCATCTCTGCAACATCAAGCAATGTGGGAGTTGGGCGTTTGATGGTCATGGTGTCCTTCGTGTTGATTTTGCACTGCTTAACGACTTACACTTATAGCGCCTATTGCAAACCACAATGAGCGAAATGTAAAGGCTTGCACTCGCGGAATGTAATGGCTTACATTGCCTCATTGGCAGGCAGAAAATCTGGCTCACGATTCGCTGCTTGCCCCAAAATGAACGGCATCGCTGTCACTTTGTTCAGCGATTTCGCCCGTAGCGTCCGAATATCTAAAGATAAGGCAGACCCGATATGGCACTTACTTACCTGAAAAAAGCAACGCTAACCGCACAGTCGGGGGCATCCGATGTACATGATATCGTGCAGGGTATTTTGACCGACATCGAGGCAGGTGGCGACGACAAAGCCCGCGAATACGCCGAGAAATTCGATAAATATGACGGCAACATTATTCTCACGGATGATGAAATTGCGGCAGCCTGTGACTTGGTGCCCCAAAAGCTCAAAGAAGATATCCAGTTCGCACATGACAACGTTAAGCGCTTTGCTGAGGCCCAGAAGGCCACTGTCAGCGACATCGAATACGAAATTGTCCCCGGTCTGATCGCTGGTCAAAAAGCGATCCCGGTTGACGCAGCGGGCTGCTATGTGCCGGGCGGTCGGTATAGCCACATCGCCTCCGCGATCATGACCGTTACCACTGCTAAGGTTGCTGGTTGCAGCCACATCACAGCGACATCACCACCGCGCCCCGGCGTCGGTGTGGCCCCTGCCATCGTTTACGCAGCGCACATCTCTGGCGCTGATAAGATTATGGCGTTGGGCGGCGTTCAGGGTGTTGCTGCAATGACGTTTGGGTTGTTTGGCCTGCCAAAAGCCAACATCCTTGTCGGCCCCGGCAACCAGTTTGTCGCCGAAGCAAAGCGCATTTTGTTTGGCCGTGTTGGTATCGACATGATCGCTGGGCCAACCGACAGCTTGGTGCTTGCCGACAAAACGGCTGATCCACATATCGTGGCGACCGATTTGGTGAGCCAAGCAGAGCACGGTTACAATTCACCGGTTTGGTTGGTCACGGATGATAAGGCGCTGGCCGAAGACGTTATGGCGCGCGTACCTGTTTTGATCGCTGATTTGCCTGAGTTGAACCGCGACAACGCCTTTGCTGCTTGGCGCGATTACGCCGAAGTCATCCTATGCGCCGACCGCGAAGAAATGGCCGCGTGTTCAGATGATTACGCGCCAGAGCATTTGACTGTTCAGGCCGAAGATCTTGATTGGTGGTTGAACCGCCTGTCTTGCTACGGCTCGCTTTTCTTGGGCGAAGAAACAACGGTTTCCTACGGCGACAAGGCATCCGGCACAAACCATGTGCTGCCAACATCAGGCGCCGCGGGCTACACAGGCGGCCTTTCTGTCCATAAATACATGAAGATCGTGACATGGCAGAGATCGACACGCGAAGGGTCCAAGCGCGTCGCCGAAGCAACGGCTCGCATTTCCCGTCTTGAGGGCATGGAAGGCCATGCGCGCGCAGCAGATGTTCGTTTGGCAAAATACTTCCCTGGCGAAAACTTTGACCTCTCTGCGGAATGAGTAACGTCGCACAAATGTTTGACCTCACAGGCCGTGTGGCCTGTGTGACCGGGGCCTCTGCGGGCCTTGGTCAGCGGGCGGCGATTGCCTTGGCAGCAGCTGGCGCAAAAGTTGTTGGTGTGGCGCGGCGTGCCGATGCTTTGGCTGAATGGGCGGCTGCGACTGGTGAGAATGCGGCGATCGTCGCGGCAGACTTGTCCCAGCGTGACCAGATCACGAACATCGCAGCACAAATCGCCAAGCCATTTGGCGCACCTGATATTATCGTCCACGCGGCTGGCATTAACACCCGCGAGATTGCGGATGATGTGACGCCAGAAGGGTGGGATGTAACGCTCAACCTGAACCTTGCGGCACCGTTTTTCCTGACACAGGCTTTTGTTCCTGCAATGAAATCAAAAGGCTGGGGTCGCGTTGTGAGCTTTGCATCGTTGCAAACCACACGGGCATTTCCCGCAGGTCTTGCTTACGGCGCCTCAAAGGCGGGCATCGGGCAACTGACCCGCGCAATGGCGGAAGCATGGTCGTGTGATGGCATAAACGCCAACGCAATTGGGCCGGGCTTTTTTCCGACCGAATTGACCGGACCCGTTTTTGCAGACCCCGAACGTGCGGCGCGCAATGCGGCGCAAACCTGTATCGGGCGCAACGGCGCTCTCGAAGATATTGACGGACCATTGTTGTTTCTTTGCTCGGACGCATCTGCCTATGTGACTGGCCAAGTTCTTATGGTCGACGGAGGATTTACTGCAAAATGAAAGCTCTTATCTATGATGGCCCTGAAAAACTGGGCTTCCGTGATGTTGCCGATCCAATTGCAGCGCCGGGTCAACAACTGATCAAGATCATGTCCGTGGGCATCTGCGGCTCTGACATGCATGCCTACCTTGGTCATGATGATCGCCGCCCTGCGCCGCTGATCCTTGGTCACGAAGCAGCTGGTATTATCGTTGGTGGCCCGCGCGACGGCGAACGCGTCACGGTAAATCCACTGGTTTGCTGCGGTACCTGTCAGGCCTGCACAACAGGTCACGACAACCTGTGCCCAGAGCGTTTGATCATCTCAATGCCACCCCGCGAAGGCGCCTTTGCGCAGTTTGTAGCGATGCGGGATGAAAATTTGGTTACTGTGCCTGATAATATCTCGCTTGATGCGGCATCTTTGGCCGAACCTATCGCGTGTGGCTGGCACACAGTACGCCTCGCAAAACAGGCGTTGGACGGAACGGCACAGACTGCTTTGGTCATTGGCGGTGGGGCGATTGGCCTTGGTGCTGCGTTGTCATTGACCGCGCAAGGCGTGCCAAATGTCACGATAGTTGAGCCGAACGCGCTGCGCCGTGATGTTCTCAATACGCAATGCAATCAAACGGCGATTTCGCCTGATGATCTGCCTGATGACGCGATGTTTGATCTTGTAATTGACGGTGTCGGTTATGCGGCCACGCGTGCCACTGCGTCCGCTCATGCGCGGCCCGGTGGAATCATTGGTCATATCGGTCTTGGTGAAGGGACTGGCGGATTAGATGTGCGCCGTATGACCCTGCAAGAAATCACTTTTATTGGGACCTACACCTATACAGCCCAAGATTTCCGCGACACAGCGGCGGCCATTTTCGACGGCAGTCTTGGCCCGCTTGATTGGACCGAACAGCGCCCACTTTCTGATGGCGCTGCAGCCTTTGCAGATATCCGGGCAGGGCGGACCGCCGCGCCAAAGATTATCCTTCACCCCCACTCATAATAATCCCTCAGCCTTCCAATGGCTGCCCAGTACAGGAGCTTTCCAAGCCGTGAATATATCAAAGAAAATAGTCGATGATTTTGTCGCCAATGACGTGTCATTCATCACGACGGTGCCATGCAAACAATTGGCTGGCGTGATCGAAGAAGTCGAAGCCCGCGACGAAATCTTCCACATCCCGTCCAACAAAGAAGACGAAGGCATGGGCCTTTGCGCTGGTGCATTCATGGGCGGCAAACGCCCTGC
>JAPKCP010000232.1 GCA_028822885.1 Yoonia sp.
AGGTATTTGAAGATCTTCATAATTCTCTCCCTGTTATTTCTAGCATATCGCGCCTTCTTTAAAACAGCGTCTTAGTTCACAAAAGCCAAGGTCGACGTATGCCACGCCGGACCAACGAATGAGACTTTCAGGGACTTGGCATCGTTGAGGCCACGCCAAATGGTCGAAGGTGCGTATCGAGATAGCCTGACGAAGCGATTCGATTCATGCAACAAGAATCCGGCTTCACGGTGTGAAATGTTTAATATTATTAACGGTTCTACTTAAATTTCGCTAATATACTCAGGGCAATTGGATAACGCTTATGCTGGTCAATGCGCAGGCCTCAAACGCAAGAAGGCGGGCACATTGGCCCGCCTTCCTATAATGTCACATTCAGATTAGGCGTACTGGTCGGTCATAGCTGCGACCAATGCGGCCTCAAAGATTGCGATACCTTCATCGATAATTGCATCAGAGGCTGTCAACGGCACCATGATCCGAACCGCGTTGCCATGCATGCCACATGACAGCAGGATCAACCCACGTTCCAACGCATGGGCAACCACAGATTTTGTCAGCGCAGCGTCTGGCGTTGCAGTTTCGAAGTCGGTCACGAATTCAATTGCGAGCATCGCGCCAAGGCCACGCACATCCCACATCCGGTAGGGCGACACGCGCGCACCGATATCCGCAAAGCGAGCGCGGAAAGTTTCACCGAGCGCGATCGACCGCGCAAGCAAGCCTTCTTCTTCAATCGCTTCAATCGCAGCAAGTGCCGCAGCACAAGCGACGGGATTTCCAGCATAAGTGCCGCCTAAGCCGCCCGGAATGACCGCATCCATCACTTCAGCACGCCCAATCACACCAGCAATCGGATAGCCGCCTGCCATGGATTTAGCCACTGTGATCATGTCTGGGACAACGCCGGAGTGTTCAATTGCAAACCAAGCGCCCGTCCGACCAAAGCCTGACTGGATTTCATCAGCAATTAGCATGATGCCGTGGGTGTCGCAAATTTTGCGCAGGGCATGGAGCATCTCAAACGGTACAGGCGTATAGCCACCTTCGCCCAAGACGGGTTCGATGATGATACAGGCGATCCGCTCTGGCTGCGCATCGGTCAAGAACAGGTTCTGCAAGCCAACCAGCGCGTCTTGTACGGTTATGCCATCACGCAAACTTGGGAACGGCGCACGGAAGATGTCAGACGGGAACGGACCCACGTCCTTTTTGTAAGGTGAGATTTTACCAGTCATGCCAAGCGTCAGCAGTGTGCGGCCATGATACCCGCCCGTGAATGCAATCACACCCGGACGACCAGTCGCAGCGCGTGCGATTTTCACAGCGTTTTCGACGGCTTCAGCACCGGTTGTAACCAACAGCGATTTTTTCGCATGATCACCGGGAGCTAACGCATTCAGCTTTTCAGCCAAAGCGACATAGGGTTCGTAAGGAACAACCTGAAAACTGGTGTGCGTATAGTGATCTTCTTGCGCCTTTGCAGCGGCAACCACCTTTGGATGACGGTGGCCTGTGTTCAAAACTGCAATGCCGCCTGCGAAATCAACAAACCGGTTGCCTTCGACATCCCAAAGTTCCGCATTCTCAGCACGTTCAGCAAAGATTGGGGTCGCAGAAACAACGCCGCGTGCAACCGCAGCTTCGCGCCGCGCGACTAAGTCAGCGTTCGTTTTGGTATGAACCGTAACATCAGGCACCACCGAAATATTTGGCTTGCGCTTGGCAGTCGTTTTCCGGGGCTTTTTCTTTGCTGTGTCTGACATTTCGCGCCATCCTTGTAAGAGAGAACACAATCACATTTTGATAGGTGTTTAAAATTCTCATAATACGTTTAATTTACCTGTCAATATGATTTTAGCATGTCAGCCTAGGCGTCGTGCAGTCAATTAAAACGAATAATTCTTGGATGAATGTTGGTTCTAAATTGCCGTTAGCTATATGACCTTGATCTTGTGACCTAAAACTCAAATACCCAAAGGTGAGCGACGTGGATATCGGCGAAAGACTACAGCAAATTAGAAAAGAAAATGGGTTGTCCCAGCGGGAACTTGCCGCAAGGGCAGGGCTGACCAATGGCACTGTGTCGTTGATCGAACAGAACAAAACGAGCCCATCAATCGCATCCCTGAAACGCCTGCTTGATGTGATTCCCATGAGCATCGCGGAATTTTTCGCAACCATTGAAGAGGTCGAGGCACCCAAGTATTTTTATACAGCCGAGGAATTTGTTGAAGTTGCACCGCAATCTGATCCTAATGCGGTGTCTTTGCGCCAACTTGGCAACGCCAGCACACACACGCTTCAGGTGCTTGATGAGACCTATCCCGTTGGCGCAGACACCGGTACAGACCTTCTGAAACATACCGGCGAAGAGGCTGGGATCGTGGTTCAGGGTACGATTGAGATAACAGTTGGCGATCAAATCCGGGTTTTGCAAACTGGCGAGGGCTATCTGTTTGATAGCCGCCAACCACACAGGTTTCGCAATACAGGGTCAGAGGTTTGCAGAATTGTGAGTGCCTGCACGCCGCCAACGTTCTAAAAGGGTATGCGTGTCTTTATCCTGCGATTGACTGTGATTGGACTAAAACAGTGATAATTGATCAACGTCTTTTGTTTTAGCTTTTTTCTTGCGGGTTGAAGCGGTTTTCCGACTGCCCAGTTTTAGAAATACTGCGTGCGCGGATGCTTGAAAATCCTGACCATGACGTATGTCGCTAATCTTCTGTTTTGCGATGCGAGCTGCGGCTGCCTGTTCAACGATTGGGGCCGCGTAGTCCCGCCCGAGTGTGAAATCGCTGTCATCGATCAGTGTCTTTTCCCATTTCCACGGCTCGTGAATGAATGCGTCTGGGATAGACCGAAGCTCTGGAACCCATTTTCGAATGAACTTGCCCGTCGGGTCATGCTCCATCGATTGTTTGACGGGATTGTAGACACGCATTGTGTTAATGCCCGTGACACCCGATTGCATTTGAAGCTGGCTATAGTGAATGCCGGGCTCATAATCGGTGAACAAACGCGCCAAATGATGGCCGGTTATGCGCCAATCCAGCCACAGCTGATAACTGGCAAAGCTGACCAACATGGCCCGCATGCGAAAGGTGATCCAACCCTCAGCGATCAGGTTCCGCATGCAGGCGTCAATAAAGGGGTAACCCGTTTTTCCGGTCGCCCATGCCTGATAATGTGCTTCGTTGTGTTCATTCATGCGCAGCCCCTCAAAGGCAGGGTGCATGCAATGTGTTTCAATCTCTGGCTGGTCCTCAATTTTTTGATTGAAATGACAGCGCCAAGCAAGCCGCGAGCCAAAAGCAGTGAGATTGCGTCCGTAACTTTTCTTTTCATCAGGTGAAAGTTGCGCACGACGTTTGACGATGGACTGCGCAACCTCTCGCACCGACAGGGTGCCCCATGTCAGGTGGGTCGACAGGCGCGAGCAATGAAATTCAGATAAATCTGGGGCTGAGATATGATAAAGATATCTTTCGGACCGATCATTTAGGAAGCTGCGCAAATCGGCCACTGCTGTGTTGCGCCCCCCTTTTTGAACTTTGCCAATCGGTAGGGTGCCGAACATGGGGTCATTCTTGGCAGGTAGAACATCTGACTTACACGGTGTTAATGGCAACAGGGTCGTTGGCTTTGGTAATATTTTAGCAGCCATGCGGGTGTTTCTGATTTTTGACCAATCATCACGGCTGCGCAGTCTACGAACAACCCCGTTTGAAGGGTGTTCATGCAATGCGATATTGTTGGCTGCACACATATTCTGCACCGCGATGTCCCTGTCGAACGTCCAAAGGTTCCCCGTTTCTTCGTGGGTATGAACATTGCCTATCTGATGGTCTGCATGAAGGCGTTTTATAACCTCTGTAGCGTCGCCAATTTTGATGATCAACGGTTGACCCAATGTCGTTAAGGCTTGGTTAAGATCGACGAGACAATCATGAATGAAATGCCAATGACGACGGGATGCAAAGGGCTGTTCCCAATACGCTGGCTCCACAACATAAAGCGGTATAATCGGTGCGCCTGACTGTGACGCTGCCAGCAATGGTGCGTGATCATTAATGCGTAAGTCGCGTTTGAACCATACGATGCAGGGTGTGTGTGTCATTGGTTTAGGCTTCTTTGGTAGCTGGTTTTAGGTGCGTTTGGGACCGCTGTAGCGTCTGCTTATCTATCGGTTTCGGTGTAATCACCACAATAGCGTTCCCGTTCGGGCCACCCCACTTGCTAACGCTTTTCAGTGTGTCCCGCGTTCGTGTTTTCATATTCTGCTGAATTAGCTGAATGCACGCCAAAGGCAAACGGAGTAACACTCATAAATTGGTTTGATGCTGTTGGGATGTAGGTGTGCACAAATGGTCAATATAATGTGGGGGCAGCACTATTGTTAATAAGATAATGTCAAAAAACGCAGTAAAACAAGGGATAGTCCATCAAAAATAGTAGAGTTCACGTTATGGCCGTTGTTTTTCAATCTTGTCAGGCTGGCTATATCGCTGTGGTGGGTTACATAGAGTGTGTACCTAAAGCCAAGGAATTTACGCCATGCCAGAAACAGTAAGTCGTCCCGGAAATCGTTTGATGGATCGGCCAGAGTACAGATCAAAGCAACAACCTTTGACCTGCTTGCCGGATAGCACTGTGTTTGACGCAGTGACAAAGATTTCAGCGAAAAATTACGGTGCATCCATCGTTATCGATACTGATAACAAAGTGGTTGGTGTTATGACTGAACGCGATGTGATGAATAAGATCGTCGCGAAAGGATTAGACCCAAAGAAAACACTCGTGTCAGACATCATGACGGTAGATCCACGTGTCGCGCGCGAGACGGATGACATGCTCGATTGGTTGCGGATCATGTCCAATGAACGTTTCAGACGTCTCCCCGTTGTGGATGAAAATGGGCATATCAAAGCCGTGTTTACGCAGGGTGATTTTGTATCCTACACGTGGCCGGACCTGATGTATCAGATGAAATCGATTGCCACAGCGACAGTGACTAAGAACTGGCCCTTTTTCCTGATTGGTGGCGGTGTGGCTATCTATTCACTGGTGATGGTCGTTGTGCTTAGCATGATAAAGTGAGCCATCGGTTAATGGGGTATCTTTTTTGGTGATTAGAGCCTCTTGAAGACCTCAAGCCCAAAATAAGCCGTCTTGGGTCAAGTATCCAAGGCGGTGCGCCACCTGACTTCTTGGTTCGCGCACAAGTTTAGGCAG
>JAPKCP010000233.1 GCA_028822885.1 Yoonia sp.
AAGTGCTTCATCACCATTTTGATTGGATTTGGGGCCGCTTGACCAAGCCCACAAATGCTCGCGTCCCCCATCGCTGTGCACAGGTCCGTGAGCAGGTCTTGGTCCCATTTGTCCGCTTGCATCAGCTTTACAGCCTTTTCGCAGCCAACTCGGCAGGGCGTGCACTGTCCGCAGCTTTCGTCTTCAAAGAACCGCAACATGTTAAGGGCCGCGTCGCGGGCTTTGTCTTTGTCTGACAAGACCACAACGGCGGCTGACCCGATGAAAGTGCCATGTGGCTGGAGCGTGTCAAAATCGAGCGGAACGTCGTGCATTGACGCAGGTAACAATCCGGAAGAAGGACCGCCGGGCTGATAAGCCTTAAACGTGTGGCCATCTGCCATGCCGCCCGATGCTGCGATGATATCGGTAATGGTGGAGCCAGCGGGCAGCAGAAACACGCCGGGGTTTTGCACACGCCCAGAGACGGAATAAGAGCGTAAGCCCTTGCGTCCGTTCAACTCTGTACTGTTCAGACACTCTGGTCCTTCACGCACAACGCGCGCCACCCAAAGGAGAGTTTCGACATTATGCACCAGCGTCGGTTTGTTGAAAATCCCAACTTGAGCCACGAAAGGTGGGCGGTGACGTGGGATGCCGCGCTTGCCTTCAATACTTTCAATCATCGCTGATTCTTCGCCGCAAATGTAAGCGCCAGCGCCGCGCCGCAAGTCGATGTAGCCCTCAGACACAACGCCAGCGACTTCCAATGCTTTGATTTCACGGCGCAGGATTTCCAGCACGGCAGGATATTCATCGCGCATGTAAATATAACAAGTTTCGGCTTCGACAGCCCAAGCAGCGATCAGCATGCCTTCGAGAAACAGATGCGGTGTCCGCTCTAAGTAGTAGCGATCTTTGAAGGTACCGGGCTCGCCTTCATCGCCATTTACGGCGAGGTAACGTGTGCCTGTGTTAGCACGTACAAAGCCCCATTTTTTGCCAGATGGGAACCCAGCGCCGCCAAGGCCACGCAACCCGCTTTCAAGGATTTTGTCCTGCACGGCTTCCCAATCACCACCGTCACGCAACATGGTAAGCTGTGCGTAACCGCCTGATGAAACGTACGAATCGTAGGTTTCATAGTCAGGGAGATGGGCGTGAGTGTCGTCGGCTGCGATCGCCGCTTCGACCTTTTCAAAGGTCGCGTCATCGATGTGGTTGTGGCCAATTTCCAAAACAGGGGCGGTATCGCAACGGCCCATGCAAGGCGCGCGAACAACCCGAACGTCATCAGCGTTCAACCCGTCAATTAGGGCTTTTTGCAAAGCCTGTGCACCAGCGAGTTCGCACGACAGGGAATCGCATACACGGATGGTGAGGGCAGGTGGGACGGCTTCGCCTTCTTTGACGACATCGAAGTGGGCGTAAAAGGTTGCGACCTCATAGACCTCGGCCTGTGACATACGCATTTCTTCAGCGAGGGCGCATAAGTGGGCCGCGGACAAGCAACCATGCGCGTCTTGGATTAAGTGCAAGAATTCAATCAATAAATCGGCGCGGCGTGGCTGATCGCCTAACAATCTGCGGACATCGTCCCACGCAGAATCGTCAAGCTGGCGGCCTTTGGGCGTATGACGGCCCTTGCCTTTGCCTGATTTCCAAACGCCTTTTTTATCGTCCAGCGCCATGGTGCACCCCTTACTTCTGTTGGCCTCTGCATAACGGTTGGCAATGCGACTACGCTACGGAAAAACGACATCTCAGCGGTCAGAGGCGCAGCGTTTGTTGCCGATCCGCGCCAAAGCGACATCATTGGATGCACTGGGCGCGATCTTCATCGGAATTTAGGACTTTAGGTGTCTAACGGTCAGATGCGCCGCGACATTCGGACTACCACGCACATCGGTGTCGAGCAGATTTGGAGTGCGCTGCTTATATATGGGCTGATATTGCTGCGATCACTGCCTGTGGTGGCCGTTCGTGCAGGGATAAGAGGCGTGATGGATCGTAGTGCACGGCACTGGAAAGAGGTGGCAGCGCCGTGGTAGGCTGATCTAAACGGATCATCGGACCTGCACATGCGCTTTGCCACGCTTACATTTACCCTTATCGCCAGCCAAGCACTTGGTGAACAACCGATGGGGGCGGCTGAATTTGAAGCCTATGTCACTGGCCGGATCGTGAGTTTCGGTGCGCCGGGCAATCCCGGTTTTGGTGTTGAGCAATACCTTGAAGGGCGGCGGGTGATTTGGTCAACAGGTGATGGCACGTGCACCAAGGGTGTTTGGTACGAAAGCAAGGGCGACATTTGTTTTCGTTATGATGGTGATCCAGAGCCGAAGTGCTGGACGACTTACCGTGAAGGTGACGGGCTGCGCGCAATTTACACAACGCGTCCTGACACAACAATAATTTTTGAGGCAGAAGACTATTCTGTACCACTCATTTGCGGCGAGCTGTCGTCGTGATTAATCTGGCTGATGAACCTAGAACGTCGTGAGTGATTGGCTGGTCTCAATCGCGGGCACACCGGAAGGTGCGCGCCTTGCGACGTTTCTTGCGCTGTTTTCTGCAGTAGCTCATGCTGTTTTTGGCGCTATTCAAAAAGGCCGACACGATCCTTGGTTGACGCGCGGTGCGATTGATTTCTGCCTGGCCGTGATTTCAGCGCCTGTTGCACTTTTCTTGGTCCCTTGGCCCAACCAAACAACTGCGTTCTTACTGTTTGGGGCGATCATTATCCACTTTGCGTACAAAGTAACGATGGCGTTGGCCTATGAACGCGCGGCTTATACCGTCGTTTATCCCGTCGTGCGTGGCACAGGGCCTTTGGTCACAGTGATTGCCGCGAGTTTGTTTTTTAACGAACACTTTTCGGCGATCCAATGGCTTGGCGTTGCATGTTTATCTGGGGGGATTTTACTTTTAGCGCTCCGCAACTTGTCCGAAGAAACGATTGACCCGCACGCGCTAAAAGTTGGGCTGAGCTGGGCGATTACGGGCGGGATATTGGTTGCAGTTTACACGACGTATGATGCGTATGGCATCCGCCAATCCCCTGATCCGTTTACATTTTTAGCGTGGTTCTTTTTCGTCACGGCGTTTGATATGCCGCTTATTGCTGTTTGGCGGTATCGTCGGATGGCAGCACCCCCCGATCTTTGGCCATTGCTGCAACGTGGTTTCTGGGGTGCGTTGCTTGCTTGGCTTAGTTTTGGTGGCGTGATGATGGCAACCCGACTGGGCAAAGTAGGCGAGGCTGCGGTGCTGCGCGAAACCTCAACCGTTTTTGCGGCCCTCATTGGGTGGTTCATTTTGGGCGAAAAGGTCGGGCCACGCCGCCTATTCCTGATGTCGCTTGTCGCACTTGGCGCCGTGATTGTTGAAGTTGGCGGCTAGCCTATGCGTTTTCGGGCTGGCGTCGCGGAACGCTTTCGCTAAAACCGCCCCATGGACACAAAACCAATCAACCCGATCTTGAAGCAAGTTCTTGAACTTGGCCCAACACTTGTCTTTTTCCTGATCTATCTTCGGATCAAGGATGAGACGTATACCATTGGTGGGACAGAGTATTCTGGGTTCATTGTTGCAACGCTGATCTTCGTGCCTGTGCTGCTGATTGCGATGGGTGCTTTATGGGCGTTGACCAAATCGTTAAGCCGGATGCAGTTGTTCACAGCCTTTATGGTGATCTTTTTTGGGGGGTTAACTGCTTATTTCAACGATGAGCGGTTTTTCAAAATGAAAACCTCGATTGTTTATGGCTGTTTTTCGGTTATTCTTGGCATCGGGCTGCTACGCGGCCGCAGCTATTTGGAATGGGTGATGGGTGATTTTCTACCCATGCAGCAACAGGGATGGATGATCCTGACAAAGCGGATCACCGGGATGTTTATCGCGCTTGCTATAGCCAACGAGTTGATCTGGCGGACACAAACGACAGAGCTTTGGGTGAAGCTGGAAACCTTTGCATTCCCAGTTGTTTTGTTTGTCTTCCTTTGGCTACAAATTGTTGGTCTGCAACGCTTTCTGATCGAACCCGACACTGAAAATTGATCAGCTTGGCCGGATTTCAGGCATATAGTCTGAGTGTGGCGCCCTGAGGTCACGATATCGCATCATGCTAAGCTCTTTTACTGGGATTGGCCGGTCAAACGTGACGCCAGTGCGATTGTTGATGGCCCACCGCACGGTTGCAACATGTGTGTCGTTGCCGCCGCGCAGCACCACGGCCTCGCCAATCGCGACACCACTAAGGCCCGCAACACAGGCCCCGCCTGCGTTAATGTCAACGATATACGCGACTTGCGGACCACCGGGGCGCGTGACGTGCACCGGAATATGGGTTTGGTAGCGATACGGTCTTGCTGGATAAGTCATGATTAGCCCCTTTGTGCGTCTAAGTTTCATTTTAGGGGTATTCATTTAAACCTGCGTTAATCCCGTTTCCCAAAAAGTGTATTTTGCGCAGATGGATCTGTTTTTGGTTCGCGGCGCAGGTCAGCCGCAAGCGCGCGCCCTGCTATCACACCGGGCCGCGCGCCAACAGTTTCTAACCAGCGTTGCATATGGGGTTTATCGTCCAGCGTTTGTTGTTGGCCTTCCCAAAGCGAAGCCCAACCCCACGTTGCGATATCTGCGATGGAATAAAAGTCACCAGCCATGAATTCTGACCGTGCTAATTGTCGATCTAACACGCCGTAAAGACGTGCCGTTTCATTGCGATACCTGTCCTTAGCGTAGGGCAGGTCCTGTGGTGGGTCCATCACAGGGGCATATTTGAGGAAGTGATGCGCTTGTCCAGCCATCGGCCCAAGCCCCCCCATTTGCCACATTAACCATTGATCAACGGCAATATGGTCTCGGTCGGACGCCCCGTAAAACTGCCCAGTTTTGCGCGCTAAGTACTGTAAGATAGCGCCACTTTCGAAGATGCTGATGGGGCCGCCGTCAGGTCCCTCATGATCGACGATTGCTGGCATCCGGTTATTGGGGGCTATGGTCAGAAACTCAGGGGTGAATTGATCCCCCGCACCAATGTTGATCAAGTGGGTGTTATAGTCCAACCCCATTTCTTCGAGCGCGATGGAGACTTTCCAACCGTTTGGTGTGGGCCAGTAATATAGGTCAATGGGGGCTGCCATGTATGTCTCCTTTTGGCGCAGCGTAATCATATGCTGTCGTTACACAACGCCCTTCGCATTTGTTGGTTAAGCTTATGTTTGTATGTGGCGGTTGGT
>JAPKCP010000234.1 GCA_028822885.1 Yoonia sp.
ACGTCTTCGTAACGGATGATGTCGTCCTCCCCGAGGTAGCAGCCAGACTGCACCTCGATAAGGTGAAGCGGCAGCTTGCCGGGGTTTTCCAACCGGTGCACTGCGCCCAGCGGAATGTAGGTGGATTGGTTTTCCGAAAGCAATTTTAACTCATCGCCCACTGTGACCTGAGCTGAACCGCTGACCACAACCCAATGTTCGGCACGATGGACATGACTTTGCAGCGAAAGCTTCGCGCCTGGCTCGACCATGATCCGCTTCACCTGAAAACGAGGCCCAAGCGAGAGAGTCTCATAATACCCCCACGGGCGATAGCAGCGGCGAAATCCATCGGCCTGCTGGGCACCTTCAGCGCGCAGGGTTTCGACCACTTTGCCAACCTCGGCGCTATGCGCCAAATCGGCCACTAGGATACCGTCATCGGTGGCGACTGCCACGATGTCCCTCAACCCTAGACCAACAAGTTTCATATCCGGGTTTTCAGATTTCAACATCGAGCCTTTGCAGTCAATGGCCGTGGCATTGCCGCAAGTGACATTGGTATTTTCATCTTCGTCACCATTTTCCTTGAAGGTTTTCCAACTGCCCAGATCCGACCACTCGCAGGCCAGTTCGAACGCGACACATTTATCAATTTTTTCCATGATGGCATGGTCGAATGAAATGTCCTTGCAGCGTGAAAAGGAATCTTTAGCCAAGCGTCGAAACCCAAGGTCTTGTCCACCAAGCGCCAAAGCCGCTTCAACCGGGGTGAGCAGTTCAGGCGCATGGGCCGCAAACGCCTTCAGTACTGTATCTACTCGGAATAGGAAAATTCCAGAATTCCAAAGCCAATCGCCACTTGCTACCATTTCAGCGGCACGTGTGGCATTGGGTTTTTCGGCAAACTCCGAGATCATGAGCACGTCTTCATTACCGCCTTCGACCTTCAGATACCCAAAACCCGTCGAGGCATGATCAGGCTGAATGCCTAGAGTCACAACCTCACCTTTTTTTGCTACGCGTGCGGCTTTCATGATGGTAGCGCGAAACGCCTTTTCGTCCCCGATCATGTGATCGCTTGGAAGCACCAAAAGCACCGCATGCGGCTCATGTTGGCGCAGCATAGCAGCGGTCAGAATAGCGGCGGCCGTATTGCGACCGACAGGCTCGACTACCAACTCGGATACCGACTTGCCGATGACGTCAATCTGTTGCTGGGCTATAAATCGGTAATCTTCTCCGGTGATGACCATTGGCTCAGCAAATCCCGGCACCGACACACGCTCAACGGCACGCTGAAACAGGCTTTGCCCATCTAACAAATCGGCAAATTGCTTAGGATAACTTTTGCGCGACACCGGCCAGAGACGAGTGCCAGAACCTCCGGCAAGGATAATAGGATAGATCATTTTAACCTCTTTTGTTTGACTAAGGTTATTCTATCAACATAAAATTTTATTTGTTTTATAGCAGAGGGTTAGATGCGCTATCGAAAGGATAGGTGGGTTATCTGAAAGGTGTTTCGATCAGACCGACATACATCATGACCAGCATCAAAAACGCTGCGACAGTCGTGACCAGTTGAAACATCGCAATTCCGTTTTTCAGCATCTCGATCATGCCTGATCCGTCACCCGCGCTTTGGTTTCCACGGTTGGACCATTTCTGTTTCGACAGGTGGAAAACCATGTAGATTTTCACTGACGCATTGACCACCTGATTAAGATATAAGATGAACGGCCAGGTCATATCGGCGCGGCGGCTGTAGCCGAACAGGAACAGACACAAAACGATGCGCGAGAACAGCACCCAGATAATGCAGTTCCAGTAATAGCCAGGCACGATCATGCTACCCAGCACCGCCATGACTGGACTGACAATCATGGTCCACATGGCGATGCGTTGATCCACAATGCACCACCAGATGAAAAACGGCATGGCAGTCGGGCCCAGAGCAATTGCGCGGCTGCCGTTGCGCAGCATATTTCCTGACCAACGCCGGAAATTCTGCACCATGCGCATTAGGCCATTTTCCTTGATCACTTCGATCGTATATACTGTGGCATCAGGCACGTAAGTCATCTTAGCCCCGACGCTGAGCAACCTATACCAGCTCGATTTGTCGTCCCCCGACAAGAACCGGAACCGGCCCCAGAGCCAATGGTTCAGGTGGTCAGCCTCGATTGTGCGGATGAACTTTTCGTCCAGAATGTGTAGCGCGCGAAAAACGCTCATACGACCCGTGAGGGTTAAAACTCGATTTGAAAGAGCATGGCTTTGCATCGCTAAGCGACGCTGTGCAAACCGCATGTCCAGCCATTTGGCAATCCAGGTGGGGCCGTAGCAGATCACTTCTTCATCAGTGGTTAGCGCCTGCAGTTCAGGATCACTGCCAAACATCGACAGCGTATTGCGTAGCACATTATCGCCAAAAAGAGCGTCGCCATCCATGAAAATCATCAGATCTTCGGAATCAGCACCCGAACGGCAGATAGCCCTCAAGACCAAGCCAATCGCCATGCGCTTACCCGGCTGGTTCTGGCGGATGAAAATGAGTTCAGCCAGATCGTCGGGGATGTCCTGGGCATAGGTTTCTACAAAGTCGCGGATGATTTGCTCGTCATAGGGGCTGCCGCTGCCAATATAGAGAGACGTCGGAATGCCCTCGCGTCGGATTTGCCCCAAGATCGAGCCAATGACGCGCTTGGTGATCGACGGCTCTTCAAAATAGGTGGTCATCTGGATGTGCAGCCGCTGAGGTCGCCAACCCGCATCCCAAATTGCGTCTGCACGTTTGCGCATGCCGGGCCATTTGGCACGGGCATAAATCTGTGCGCGAACGGCGTGGGTAAACCACCAGCCAAATCGCCAGAGACCCAGCGTGCCCAATACCACTGTCACATGGAGTGTAGAGGGGTTGAGGAACCGGTTTGGCACATTTCCCAACAGCCACAGCAACCCCATGAAGATCAACATAAACAACGTGAAGTGCGGTAGCGACCAACGAAAGAAATAACTAGGCGCCGGGGCCTGCAACGCGCGCAAACGACGCGTAAGGTCCTTGTCAAATTCGTATTCAGACAGTTCCTTAGTCATATTGCCCCACTCTTTCGGCAAACCAATTTCTCAGACGCAGGCCCAACTGTCGCTTGGCCTCGAGATTGACCGGAGCACCAACACGCAACCGGATCTTGCTGTCTGCAGGCGAAAGCTCGATTGCGCTTACCGTGACCATTATTCCAAATTCACCAGGACGTTCGGGGTGCCCCCCTGCACGCACATCTGTGACGACGCCTTGCATCTTAATTTTTTCACCGTTCTCATTCAGCCCGATCAGCGCAGGCATGCCAATATAGATCGTCTCAGCAAACTTTTCAGACACCCATCCGATGGTCACCCGTGGCTCAGAACTCTCAAACGATAGGTCCATTTCCTGCCCACCAAAGGGTTGACCAGGTTGAACCATGACCTCATGCACCACTCCGTCCGAAGGCGCGCGTACATGGTTGTGCGCAATCCGCTCAAGATTAGCATTGCGGTCGGCTTTCAGGCTTTCTACCTTTGCGGCGCGCGACTCCGCTTCAGCGGTCAACATTTCACGCACGATCGACAGAGGATCAAAAGCTTCGGCCAGTTCGCTGTTGCGCTGGCGCAGCGAAATCCAATTCTGGCGAATATCATCGAACCTCCCCTTTCCAACAAACCCTGAGTAAAGTCGCGAAGCCACGGCCATGCGCATAGCCAAGTTGTCAGACGCTGCCAGTGTTGCAATCTCGTCAAGACCCGCCATCACGCGGGCATATTCAGCCTCAGCCACACCCAGTTCTGCCTTGGTCTGCACAAGCGAAGCATGTGTCTCGGGCTCTCGTAGGCGGATCAAAACGTCACCAGCCTGCACAGCCTGGCCGGGTGACACCTCAACACTTTCCACGAACCCTCCACGAGCGGGAAAGGTCTGATTCATCGGGGCCAAAACCCGACCGTGCTGAATATCAATCCGATCCAGACTACTAAAAATATTGTTACCAATAATGCCCACCACCATTGTGAGAATAAGCAGATATGTGACTATGTTGAACAGTGCCCGCAACGGGCGCGGGATGTATTTGACGGGCTGCTGCGATTGCTCTGCCTCTGTCTCTTCCATCGGCACAAGATCAACAGGGGTGTCGAGGCTGGTGATGACCTCACCGCTACTCGCCATTCGGCCCGAAAGGAGTGCCCGGTAGAACAGCGCAAGTGTCTCGCGTTGACGCCCGCTCAAACCCTCGAGCTGCACCGTCCCAGTCGCATTTTTTTGCGACAGCCGGACAGGAAAGCGGACATCCACACCTTGGAACGGAATACTAAGAGTGCAGGTTTGCGGGCAATCGGGACCACCTTCAGGCCAAGTAAGCCCTGCCAGGGACCAACTCTCAATTCGCACAAACTCTCCCGACGGCGTTTCGACAACCAATGGTGCTTGAACTTTCCAGTCCAAATTAGCGTCAGGAGATTGGTGAGAAATTTTCAACGTGGCCTCACTTTGTACGACAATAACCAAATAACAAAATTAAGTCGCAATCGTGTTATCACATTCGTACAGATCGGCGCTCAAAAGAGACCGCTATCATACTAAAGTATATTCCCGTAAATTGGACTTTGATCACCTTTCTGAAGTCGTCTGGCAAAGCTGTACAGCATGCCAAGATGTATCCAACACGAATGAATGGATACCGTTTGATCGCCATGCAATTTGTTAGGTTGATGTTGGTGTCGACCACTGACCTGACTTATGTGCAGGTTTTGAGGTAGCAAAAGAGGCTGCGTTCTGTCACCCTACAATGCTTGGTCTTTACTCAGCCCATCTCGGGCTGGTATTTTCTGACGGTCTCTTTTTATGCACGCGACGGGAGGTTTCTATTACCTTTGACAGCCTTAAACGTTGAATTTAGGCATACGCGCGTTGCGCATCGCAAAGAGGCTTACAATTATCAAAATGGCGGACAGCCAATTTTCTGGCTAGTTTGCCTGAGATGATTGGTCGACACGACTTTGGCATAAAGGTCGGTAAAAGCAGTTCGGGAAACAAGGCCAGAATTTCTTCCTGACCGGCAGCACTAAGGCTCTTTTGAGCCTGCTGGCCAAGATAAAGGCTTTCCGATGGAACCCCATTAGCAAAGACGATTTCATGCTGATCAAGGAGGAGGTGAAAGTAAGACACGTCGTCAAAGTC
>JAPKCP010000021.1 GCA_028822885.1 Yoonia sp.
GCGGGTAGCGCACGTTAAAGTCCTGCGCCAAACGCGCCATCGCATCATAAATCGCGGCGTCGCCGTGTGGGTGGTAGTTGCCCATCACGTCGCCAGAAATCTTTGCAGATTTCCGGAACCCACCTCCGGAATTCAACTTCAGCTCACGCATTGCGTAAAGAATCCGGCGGTGCACCGGTTTCAAACCATCACGCGCATCAGGCAATGCCCGGTTCATGATCGTCGACAATGCGTATGTCAGATAGCGATCACCCAGCGCACGGCGCAGCGGTTCGGTCACTTCAGACGGTTGCGGAACTGTATCATGGTCGGATTTGTCTTTGCTCATGTTGCTCGGTTTAGCTGTCTGACCTTTTGCCGTAAAGCCGGGTTCGGTCTTCACAAACAAAGAATTCCCCCTGCGAAAATGGGGCCACTTTGTGTAAAGTAGTCGTCAGTTACTGCTTAACGATTCTTCGGAGACCCTTATGAATAAGTTTATTATTATGTCTTTTCTGGTACTTGGCGTTGTGTTTTATGAAATGTCAGGCGGTGGAGACTTTGTGTCGGAAACCCGTATCGTCACTGAAAAAGCACAAATCGTGGATGAAAAACCAATTATAGAAACAACCGATGTTTCCGTTTCCCGCAATAATGCGGCGTCTCTGATGGCATTGAACCCAACCGTGACCACAGTATCCTTGGACACAGCACCAGTGACAGAGCAACAGCCCGTGGCGATTCAAGTCGCAACCCCAGCAGCCGAGGCGCCAATCCCAGAGACTGTCGTTGAAGTCGTGACGGCAGTATTGGACATTCGTGCTGTTGCTGGGTCCCGCGTCAATATGCGCCAAGGACCGGGTACAAATTTCCCTGTGCTCGATACGCTGGACGGTGGCACACAAGCCGAAGTTCTTGAGATAAACGCCAACGGTTGGGCCCAAATCGAGGTTCTAAATACGGGCCAAATCGGGTGGATGTCTACGCGTCTTTTGATCAGCCGCTGACCCAACTTGACTTGCACAAATTGTGTCATCACCGCAGAACGGCACCATGACACAAAAAACAATCCTTATTACAGGCTGCTCAAGCGGCATTGGCTATGATGCGGCACACGGATTACGCGCACGCGGCTGGCGTGTTTTCGCGTCTTGCCGGCAGTCCCATGACTGCGCCCGCTTAAAAGGCGAAGGGTTCGAATCCCCCCTGATCGACTACGCTGACGCTGACACAATCGACAGCGGCCTTGCCGAGGTTCTGGCAGCAACGGGCGGGACCTTGGATGCGCTTTATAACAACGGTGCTTTCGCCTGCCCCGGGGCTCTCGAAGACTTACCGCGTGGTGCCTTGCGCGCAATCTTTGAGACAAACGTCTTTGGTGTCCATGACCTGACTCGAGCCGTTATTCCTGTGATGCGCAATCAAGGGTATGGCCGTATTATCAACTGCTCCTCAGTACTTGGCCTTGTTGGCATGAAATGGCGCGGGGCTTACGTCGCGACAAAATTCGCGCTTGAAGGTTTGACTGACGTGTTGCGGATTGAAATGGCAGATACCCCGATCAAGATCATATTGTTGGAACCGGGACCGATCACATCCAAAATTCGCGAAAACGCGATCCCACATTTTGAACAGTGGATTGACTACGAAAATTCAGCGCGGAGTCAGCAATACGTTGAATTGCGCACGCGGCTCTATAAAGATAGCGGTCCTGATAAATTTGAATTACCCGCCTCTGCGGTAACCAAAAAACTGGTGCATGCGCTGGAAAGCAAACGCCCAAAGCCACGCTATTATGTAACCGTCCCGACCCATATCATGGGGATATTGCGGCGAATTTTGACAACGCGCGCGCTTGATCGCATTATCCAGAAGAGCTGACCCCTTTCTTTCTGCCACTACGCTGCTAAGTCCCGAGGGACTGAACAAAGGACAGACCATGGCCAACGACCCACTTTTTATTCTCGTCGTAATTGCAGTGCTGATTGTGTTGGGCATTTTGTTGCTTGGCGTGGGTACCTTTGGCAAAGGCGGTGACTTCAACCGTAAATATGCCAACAAAATCATGCGGTATCGCATCGGCGCTCAATTTGTGGCCGTACTGCTGATCCTGCTTTACGTATACCTACGCAACTAAGGGGGCTATGTTATGGTCACGCTGAATAAAATCTACACAAAGACCGGTGATGCGGGCGAAACTGCCCTCGGGAATGGCAATCGTGTTGCAAAGCACTCTGCGCGGGTGACGTCCTATGGGACCGTCGATGAGACAAATGCGACGGTCGGTATGGCCCGCTTGCATGCAACAGGTGATATGGACGGCCAATTGGCGATGATCCAAAATGATTTGTTCGATTTGGGTGCTGATTTGTGCCGCCCCGACATGGAAAAAGACGCAGCGGCTGAGTACGCGCCACTTCGTATTTCTGATGCGCAGGTTGAACGGCTTGAGACACAAATCGACACGATGACGAAATCTGTGCAGCCATTGAAAAGTTTCATCCTTCCGGGCGGCTCAGCACTTGCAGCGCATCTACATCTTTGCCGGACAGTTTCACGTCGGGCGGAACGGTTGACGGTAGAATTGGCTACGATGGAAACTGTGAACCCTGCGGCAATAAAGTACCTGAACCGCCTGTCGGATTGGTTCTTTCAGGCTAGTCGTATTGCCAACACCAACGGTGCGGACGACGTTCTTTGGATTCCCGGCGCGAACCGCTAGGCCCTTTGCCGACAGTCTAATTTGGGAATGTTTCGGGTCAAAAACTATCTGATGAAACGAGGAAAGCCCTTGTTTAGCAAGGCTATAGTACAGTTCTCATTCATCGTGATTTCGTCGATCCGAAACGTCCCAACCCTGTAACAAAACGTGCAATACACCGCACTTTTGCTGCGATCAGTTTAATCACCGCCACCTTCAGGATCTTACTTCATCAACATCCCACAACGTTAAGACATCTTGCCTATCGTGACGATTAGTTTGGCTATATCCTTGTGTTCGCTTGAAACCAGCGAAGGCAATCAACGCTTTCAAACAGTGTATACAATTCAAACATCGCCTGAAACATGACGTCACACGCACCGCGCGCGTCGATTTTACACTGTTTTCGCCAAAGCCTTCGCGGTAACACCACAATAAGCCACGTTATAACGCTTGATTCTAATGGGAGAACACCGCCGATGAAGGTCCTCGTACCCGTCAAACGCGTGATCGATTACAATGTGAAGGTTCGCGTCAAAGCGGATGGTTCCGGTGTCGATCTCGCCAACGTCAAAATGTCCATGAACCCGTTCGACGAAATTGCTATCGAAGAGGCAATCCGCCTTCGTGAAGCTGGCAAAGCAACTGAAGTCATTGCTGTTTCGATTGGTGTCAAACAGTCGCAAGAAACGTTGCGGACTGCCCTCGCGATGGGTGCTGACCGCGCGATTTTGATCATTGCCGCTGATGATGTGCATACAGATATTGAACCATTGGCCGTCGCCAAACTGCTTGCCGCCATCGTAAAAGAAGAAGAGCCGGGTCTGGTTCTTGCTGGTAAACAAGCGATTGATAACGACATGAACGCCACGGGCCAGATGTTGTCTGCCTTGCTCGGCTGGTCCCAAGCGACCTTCGCATCTGAGCTGGACATCGACGGCGATAGCGCCACAGTGACCCGCGAAGTTGACGGCGGTCTACAGACGATCAAAGTCAAGATGCCGACGATTGTCACCGTAGATTTGCGTTTGAACGAGCCGCGTTACGCGTCCCTGCCAAACATCATGAAAGCCAAGAAAAAGCCTCTGGATCAGAAGACACCAGCCGATTACGGCGTTGATGTCACGCCGCGCCTTAGCATTGTTGGTACAACTGAGCCGGAAACACGCAAGGCTGGCATTATTGTCGGGTCCGTGGATGAATTGGTCGCGAAACTTAAAGAAGTGGGTGCTGTATAATGGCTGTTCTTCTGATTGCTGAAGTTGCAGGTGGCGTGTTGAATGCTGATGCAACGGGTAAAGCACTATCTGCTGTAGCGTCACTTGGTGATGTAACTATTCTGTGCGCGTCATCTGGTTGCGAAGGTGCCGCTGATGAAGCGGCAAAACTTGATGGCGTTTCCAAAGTGTTATGCAGTTCCGATCCGGCATATGGTCACGATCTGGCGGAACCTGTCGCTGATTTGATCATCTCACTTGCAGGTGATTATGATCACATCGTAGCCCCATCCACGGCTGCGTCCAAAAACATCCTGCCGCGCGTTGCGGCTCTTTTGGATGCGATGGTCATCTCCGAAGTCACGGCCGTTGTTGATGCGGACACGTTTGAACGTCCGATCTATGCCGGTAACGCGATCCAGACTGTGAAGTCTTCTGACGCCAAGAAAGTCATGACGATCCGGACCGCTGGCTTTGAAGCTGCCGGAATGGGTGGGTCTGCTGCGGTTGAAAAAGTCGCAGCAGCGGCAAATCCCGGCCTGTCCGATTGGGTTGAAGATAAGGTTGCCGCATCTGATCGTCCCGAACTGACGTCGGCTGGCGTTGTTGTGTCAGGTGGTCGCGGTGTTGGGTCTGAGGAAGACTTCAAACTCATCGAGAATTTGGCTGATGCATTGGGTGCTGCCGTTGGTGCGTCCCGTGCTGCGGTTGATTCTGGTTATGCGCCAAACGATTGGCAGGTTGGTCAAACAGGTAAGGTAGTTGCACCCGATCTGTATGTGGCTGTCGGGATTTCCGGAGCTATTCAGCACCTTGCTGGGATGAAGGACTCTAAAATCATCGTCGCGATCAACAAAGACGAAGAAGCGCCAATCTTCCAAGTTGCAGATTATGGTTTGGTTGCTGACTTGTTTGAAGCTGTACCTGAATTGACTTCAAAACTAAGCTAAAGCGCCAATTCAATTTGAAAAGGCCCGCCACTATGGCGGGCCTTTTGTGTTTTGAGTGTATGAGATGGTCATCTTACATCTTATAAAATGTGCTTAAACTATCCCGAATTTTCGGAACCAATTTTGCACTGGCCTCGATATGAGAATTTACACTCAACATATCGGCGGCCGCTTTTGCCTGCATCGTTGGGAAATACATTCCCGTCGTGCCCTGTGACAGGGCAATATCAGACGGACGTGCGACAACAGTGCTTAGCACAAGATCACTTAACCCATCCATCATGGTCTTGGTGATAAACAACGGGTCAATCGACAACGGCTTTTCGCGTGTCTGCCAGGGCTGATCAGTAAGTTCTTCACGCGAAAACCAAAGCAAAATAGATCGTTTTCCGATTTGACCTAACATATTGCGCATCCGCGCAACCCATGCCGCCCGCAATTCAGACACGACAATATCAAACCGTGCCGGGGACATCTCGTACAACGCACCCAACATATGCCGCGTGAACGTATAATCAGAAAAGTCGACCTCCTTATAGATCGCTTGCAGAACCGTTGAGGCACGCAAAAAACGATCATTCCGTCTTGGATGCACAGAATAGAACCGATTAGATAAGTAATTGGCGCCCATCGCCTGCACAATTGTCACATCCGCCTCATGGCACGCGGCCATAATTGTCGGGTCGTTCACAAAGGCATCCACGCCCCCGTTGACGCATCCAAAGTTGACGCATGTTCGGCGCAGTTCTTTTTCGATCAAAACCGGGAATGGCCTGTCGATGAATTTCCCAAAGGTTTCGGTTCCACCCAGAAATGCAAGATAGGGGGAGTCTAGGTTTCGTTTTGGACCTCGAAAAAATATCCGCGACATGCCATAACGACATGGTGCGTATGACAAGCCCCCGCCTTCAATGATGTCATGTCTCATCGTTTCCACACCTTGCAAATTCGCTTGAATTGCAGATTCGCAGAAAAACCTTGGGAAATTGCTAAAGATAGAAATTGATACACCTTTTACGTACCACGCCTGCTTGCTGAACACTGCAACTGCAGCATAGGGTGACAGCAATCATCTGAGAGGCGAAGATATGACGATCGAACGTGTTGGGATCATCGGTGCGGGTCAAATGGGCAATGGGATTGCCCATGTTTTTGCGCTCGCGGGCTACGAAATTATCATGAACGACGTCAACACTGACGCACTCACGGCGGCGATCCAACGTATTGATAAGAATATGGAACGTCAGGTTAGCCGCGATGCTATCACGGCTGACGCAAAGGCCGAGGCGCTGCGCCGGATCAACACGACCACGACGCTCACAGATCTGGGTCAAACTGACTTGATTATTGAGGCCGCAACCGAACGCGAGACCATCAAATCTGCTATCTTCGAAGACCTCGTTCCGCATCTGAAACCCGATACGATTCTGACCTCAAACACCTCATCTATTTCGATCACACGACTGGCAGCCCGTACCGACCGCCCAGAAAAATTCATGGGTTTTCACTTTATGAACCCAGTTCCGGTCATGCAGTTGGTCGAATTGATCCGCGGAATAGCCACTGATCAAGCGACTTTCAAAAGCTGCGAAGGGGTCGTCGAACGCCTTGGCAAGACATCGACCGCGTCCGAAGATTTCCCAGCGTTCATCGTGAACCGCATTCTGATGCCCATGATCAACGAAGCAATCTACACATTGTACGAAGGTGTAGGATCAGTCAAATCAATCGACACATCACTCAAGCTGGGGGCCAATCATCCGATGGGGCCACTGGAACTCGCTGATTTCATTGGTCTGGATACGTGTCTTGCCATCATGAACGTACTGCATGATGGACTGGCTGACACGAAATACCGGCCCTGCCCGCTACTGACAAAATACGTGGAAGCAGGTTGGCTTGGTCGCAAAACAAAGCGCGGCTTTTATGATTACACAGGCCCAGAACCCGTCCCGACCCGGTAATTACTAACGACTTAACGCCAGTGTTTGCTCTCGCATCCAAGCCATGAATTTACGGGTGTCACGAATGCGTGCAGTGATTTCTTCCTGTGGGAATGGTTCCCCCACGACAGGGGCCATCGGCTTGTCCACTGCGCGGGCAATCTCATGGATGAGCAGCCCCTGACGCAGCGTTGCTGAAATTTGGTTCGCCATCTGATAGCAACGTGAGTTACTACCAAGAAAGCGCATCGGCACAACTGTTGCACCTGATTTACGGATCATCTTGGCGGTAAATGCGCTCCAAGGTGCCTCGACGGCTGGGCCGAACATCGTCTCAGAAGATGCGACGACACCTGACGGAAAGAGCGCGACAAGACCGCCCTGTGAAAGGAATTCCATCGCAGCTTGACGCATTTCAACCATGCGTTCCTGTGCATCTGGCTGATGCGGGAAAGGAACAGGAATAAGATAATTATTCGCTTCTTCGTCCAGACCAGTCAGTAAAGACCGCGTCAGGATGCGAAAATCAGGGCGAATACGTCCAACAAGCTCTGCGAAGACGATACCATCAACAAGACCATGCGGATGGTTCGCGACAAGAACGACAGGGCCAGTCTTTGGAATACGCGCGAGCTCGGCATCTGGGGTCTGTAGCTCAATTCCCATGGTTTCGAGAACGCGAGTAAACACCTCTAACCCACGCGGTGTGCCCAGCTTTTCGAATTGATGCACAAGGCGACCGATCTTGACCTTGCCTGTCAAAAATTCGATTGTGCGGATGATCGTACGCTGCATGGGGTGATCAAACGACCCCGCATAGCTTAACGCGCTACGGTCATAATGTGGCTTAACACCATCATTAGTTCCAACATTTTGCGAAGATTTATGGGGAGTTTGCGTCAACACGGGCTCCTTCAATCGACCCGGGCGGGCCTTAATCGCCTTCGCCAAACTTATCATCAACTAAAGCCAAAAGCGCCACCATCAACGCATCTGCCGCCGGCCCCTTGGTTTCAACCTCAATAGAGGTTCCAACAGACGCTGCCAACATTAAAAGGCCCATGATGCTATCACCACCGGTATCCATGCCATCTTTTTCAACCGTCGCATCGGCGTCATGCGCCTCACAAACTTCAGCAAACTTAGCAGAGGCGCGCGCGTGCAGGCCCTTAATGTTTGTAATTTTCATCGTCTGGGTCGGCATATTCAGGTAGTCCCAACGCTCATGCTATTAATATATTTGTGCGCGGCGGTTAACGATGCGTCAACAGCCTCTGAGACTGGACGATGCCGTGATTTCGCAAGTTTAATCAACATAGGCAGGTTGGCCCCGTACATGATCCGGCGGTTTTGCGGGTTGCAGGCTTTGATCGACAAGTTCGACGGTGATCCGCCAAACATATCCACAACCACAACGACCCCTGCGCCAAAATCAACCGCGTCGGCAGCCTCACAAATTTCAGACTGCTTCAAACTGCGGTCATCTTCAGCACCAATTGCAATCGTGCGCACACCGTCTTGTGGGCCAACGACATGTTCCATCGCAGCCCGGTATTCCGCGGCGAGACGTCCATGTGCAACGATTACGATTCCGATCACCCAGTGTGCCTTGACCTTGAAGTTGTTCCAATCGGCGCGCCTTCACGCCGTTCCAATTCCCTGTGACGTATAGATACAGGCCAGCCAGTCAATTCAAGAGCCTCAGCTAGCTTTTCAGTAACTGCAACTGAACGGTGTTGCCCACCAGTGCACCCAAACCCAATCGAAAGGTGTGATTTACCTTCTTCTTTGTATGCAGGAAGAAGCATAGTGACCAAATCTTGCATTTTTGCAAAGAAATTATCAAACCGTTCATCTGCCGCAACGTAATTATCAACGTCCACGTCGCGCCCATCTTTAGCACGTAAATCAGGTTCCCAATGGGGGTTTCGCAAAAACCGGCAGTCCATCACGATATCAAGTCCGCGTGGTAGGCCACGCTTGTACGAAAACGAATGCAGCGTCACACCAAGAAATGGGCCGCCGCCGACCGCAAAAATCCGTTCAATATCCGCTTTCAGATCATGCGGGGATAAATCAGTCGTTGTGATCAATATATCAGCAAGATCCCGGATCGGCCGAAGCATCGCAATCTCATGGGCGATTCCAGACAACGGTGTGCCATCAGGGGACAATGGATGACGGCGGCGCGTTTCGGAATACCGCCGCACCAGCACGTCCTCAGATGCGTCAAGATAAAGAACCTGCCCATTCACATCCTCACGACGACGCAAATCTTCAATAATATCGCTTAGCACCGCTGGGGAAAAATCGCGGTTTCGCACGTCAACACCCAAAGCAAGCGGACGCCCCCCCTGCGGCCCATCAAGCAAACGCGGAAGCAACGACATAGGAAGGTTGTCGATCACCTCAAACCCGAGGTCTTCAAGAGCGTTCACAGCCGTTGACCGACCGGCACCAGACGGTCCGGTGACGATCACGACAGGAACTGGAGGCGGACTATTGGACGTGTCAGTGGTCATCGCAGGCTCCGTCCTGATTTCAACATCTGCAGCAGTGATGCACAGAGATGTGGGCTTTTTGAGTCCCAAAGCAAGGGGATTTCGTGATTAAGCCATGTGACAGTGCGGTGTACCGGTATGCGCTCGACTTCGGTTTGCCCCAGATCCACAGCAAGAGCAACAGGCGCGGGTGGTGCGGCTCTCGCGTTCAAGACGCTGACGAAACGGGCCTCGATCAGACCACTAATACTTGGCGGGCAAGACGCGATCAATCGGTTGCCTGTGGACGTCAGGGTCACGCGATCATCGGCAATCAGGGTGGCGCCAAAGGCCATAAGTTGCAAAGCAAGGCCAGACTTCCCACAGCCAGATGGCCCAGTAATCACAAGGGCTTGGCCTTCATAACATACAGAAGTCGCATGCAGAGTCAGCGTCATACAGGCAGCTTTCCTCTAAACGGGGAGACCCACAACAAAACGGGCACCAAGAGGTTCAGACGTCACATCAGCCTCAGTTGGGCGAATGTTCTCTGCCCAGATTACACCGCCATGCGCCTCGACAATTTGCTTCGAAATCGCAAGGCCAAGACCAGAATTATTACCAAATTGGCCTTCCGGTCGTTCCGAATAAAAGCGTTGGAAAATTTTGTTCAGCGCCTCATTCGGGATGCCGGGGCCAGTGTCTTCAACGACCACAAGAATGCGATTTTCACGACGGCGCACCCACACACGGATAGCATCCCCATCTTCACAAAAAGAAATCGCGTTCGTGATTAGGTTCACAAAGACCTGCGCCAAACGACCTTCGAGTCCTTGCACCATAATCGGATCATTCGGCAGATCATCAATGTAATCGATGCCTTTGACCTCGGCCTCTTTGCCCAAGAATTCATTTAGATTACCGAGCATATGCAGCAAATCGAAGGTTTCTTCTTCCTCTTTCACCAACTCGCTATCAAGTCGGGATGCATTGGAAATGTCGCTAACCAACCGGTCCAAACGACGGACGTCATGCTCAATCACATCCAGCATTTTTTCGCGTTGATCTTCGCGCTTTGCGATACGCATCGTCCCAACAGCAGATCGCAGTGACGCAAGCGGGTTCTTGATCTCATGGGCAACATCAGCAGCAAATTGTTCATTACCTTCAATACGCTCGTAAAGGGCCTGCACCATTCCACGCAAAGCACCAGACAGGCGTCCAATCTCATCGGGACGCGCGGTCAAATCAGGGATGCGGATTTTGGTAGGCGACATCTTGCGCGCGTTCTTGTCCCGCCCAAATTCTGCCGCAGCAGCAAGATCAGCCAATGGATTCGCGATCGTAGATGCCAAAACAAGGCTCAAACCAATAGAAATTGCGATCCCAACGATAAACAAACGCAGGACATTTTCACGTTCCTGCGCAACCAATTGGTCGATTTCACCAGCAGCAGTTGCAAGGGCAGCTATGCCAATCGGTTTGCCATTTTGTAGCAGCGGCGTGGTCACAATGAACGTTGTACTACCGTTGTTGCCAAAGGTGTGGACCTGCGTCCCCCCAGTCAGTGTCGCATCTACCTGTGTACCAACAAATTCAACGAGGTCACGATTACTCATCTCCTGCACATCGGGGGCACCAAAAATACCCGACATACGGTTCCAGACTGCGGAAAATGCATCCAGAATCAGAGTATTACCTGCAACGCCATTCAGGCCTTCGACTTCGGAAATGTTGCCAGTCCCTTCCGCAGCACCAATGAATTTGGCGTTTGGATCAAAAACCATCACCTGAATGCGGTCCAACAACGTGATCTTAGTGAGCCCCGCAATTACGTCCAAGCCATCTGCAGTCGCAAGATTAACAGGGGCAAGGTCCGGCAGGTTTGCCTCCAAAACGTCAGCCACAAGTTCGGCCTCTTTGACAAGGCTGGTCACGCGCTGAAACGCTAGATTGTCACGGGACGCGTTGAGGTAAAGGACACCAGCAATCAACAACAGCAAAGCAATCAAATTGAATGTGATGATTTTGCGTGCAATCGGCGAGCTGCGTAAAGATAGAAGGCCGCGCGCTCGGCGGCGTTCTATAAATTCATTTTCACCCAAAGCCTGTGGGGCCACCCAATCATCGCCAATCACAAGTTCTGGTGCCCGTGCGGCCCTACGCACGGATTCCAAGTCTCTAACGTCGATTTCTTCGCTGGTCACAGTCATGTCAGACTACTTATTCTTCGTTGTACCGGTAACCAATACCATAAAGCGTCTCGATTGCAGCAAACGCATCGTCCGTGGTCCGCATTTTTTTGCGCAGACGCTTAATGTGGCTGTCGATCGTGCGGTCATCCACATACACTTGGTCGTCATAAGCCACGTCCATCAACTGATCACGGGACTTCACGAAACCTGGGCGCTGTGCAAGTGCCTGTAACAAAAGGAACTCTGTCACAGTCAAGGACACGTCTTGGCCCTTCCAAGTCACTGCATGCCGCAATGGGTCCATGGTCAATTCACCGCGGATCAAAACCTTGGTTTCTTCGGTTTCTTCAACCTCTTCACCCGCAATAACGTCCTGACGACGTAGCAAAGCGCGAATCCGCTCAACCAACAAACGCTGTGAAAATGGCTTCTTTACATAATCATCAGCACCCATACGCAGGCCGAGAACTTCATCAATTTCATCATCTTTGGAGGTCAGGAAAATGACTGGCATTGATGACTTCTGGCGTAGACGTTGGAGTAGATCCATTCCGTCCATGCGTGGCATTTTAATATCGAGAACGGCCATGTCTGGCATACGTTTATTGAACGCATCCAAAGCGGACTGGCCGTCATTATATGTCTCTACTTCAAAGCCTTCAGCTTCGAGGGTCATGGAGACGGAAGTCAGGATGTTACGATCATCATCGACCAAGGCTATTTTTGACATTGGGATTTGCCCCTTACTGCTCTGTTTGTTGGTTCTTGCCCACTTCTGCCCTGAATATTTCACCTTTTTGTTGTAGCGAATCAAGCCTTCCAGCGAATCAGTGCCAAAGCCGTGCCTTATTTGCCTCTATTACCGTTAACTTCCGCCTAAGACGTGGCAGATACCTGCCTTGCTTGCGTTAACATTTTGATGATTGCGCTAACGTTAGCGCAATAGGTCTATCCGCGTCTGCCCTCGGTGCTATGCAACAGTTAGGCAAATCACACCTTCACCCACCGAGGAGCGAACCCATGGACCACGGAACGGTCAACCCGCAGATGAAACTTGAAGATCAAGGCATCAAAGGGCTGGGTCATGTGTATTACAACCGCTCTGAGGCTGAATTACAGGCCGCCGCTATCGCCGCTGGTGAAGGTGTCGAAGGCCAAGGTGGCACGTTCCTTGTGACCACGGGCAAGCACACAGGGCGGTCCCCGAAAGACAAATTCGTCGTGCGCACGCCATGTGTGGAAGACACAATTTGGTGGGAAAATAACCCACCGATGGAAATCGCCAAGTTTGACGCTCTGTACGCAGATATGCTGACCCACCTCGAAGGCGGGCGCGTTGATGTCCAAGATTTGTTTGGCGGCGCTGATCCTGCCCATCGTTTGGACGTGCGTGTCATAACCGAACTCAGCTGGCATGGCTTGTTCATCCGGCATCTGCTGCGGCGCCCCGAAGCATCAGAGTTGGCGACATTTGCACCCGACTTTACTGTCATCAACTGCCCCTCTTTCAAAGCTGACCCAGAAAAGCACGGCTGCCGCAGTGAAACTGTGATCGCAATGAACTTTGAAGCCAAACTGATCCTGATTGGTGGCACTGAATACGCAGGCGAGAACAAGAAATCCGTCTTCACATTGCTCAACTACTTGTTGCCAGAAAAAGGCATCATGCCGATGCATTGCTCTGCCAACCACGCGCCCGGCAATCCGGTCGATACGGCTGTTTTCTTTGGCCTGTCCGGCACCGGAAAGACCACCTTGTCCGCTGACCCGACCCGTGTATTGATCGGTGACGACGAACATGGCTGGTCAGATCGCGGCACATTCAACTTTGAAGGCGGCTGCTACGCGAAAACAATCGGTCTGGACCCAAAGGCAGAACCTGAGATTTATGCGACGTGTTCCATGCCGCACACCGTCATTGAGAACATGGTATTCGACCCAGAGACCAAAGAGCTCGACTTTGATGACGATAGCCTGACTGCCAACATGCGGTGTGCTTACCCTTTGAATTACATCGGTAATGCGTCTGAAACCGCCCTAGGTGGCCACCCTAAGAACATCATCATGCTGACCTGTGATGCGTTTGGTGTTTTGCCTCCGATTTCGCGCCTCACACCGGCCCAAGCAATGTACCACTTCTTGTCTGGTTTCACCTCTAAGGTCGCAGGGACAGAACGCGGCGTGACAGAGCCTGAACCGACGTTTTCAACCTGTTTCGGCGCGCCGTTCATGCCCCGCAGGCCAGAAGCATATGGCAATCTTCTTCGCGAAAAAATCGCATCACACGGTGCGACCTGCTGGTTGGTCAACACTGGCTGGACCGGCGGCGCATATGGGACTGGGTCGCGGATGCCCATCAAGGCAACCCGCGCCCTACTCACAGCAGCGTTGGACGGTACTTTGGTGGATAACCAATTCCGCAAAGACCCGAACTTTGGGATTGAAGTTCCGCTAACATGCGAGGGCGTCGATGCCGTTCTGCTTGACCCAAGGGCCACGTGGGCGGATTCTGCCGCATACGATGCCCAAGCTGCAAAGCTAGTCGGCATGTTCAGTGACAATTTTGAGAAATACGTGCCGTTCATCGATGCGGACGTTAAAGCCGCTGCAATCGGCTGATCCACATTAAGACCAATGTGGACGATCATGGGGGTCAGGCTTTGCGCTTGATCCCCTTTCTTTTGGCAATACCTAAGCTGCCTATAATTTGTGCCACTGACGCTGCTTTGCCAATATCTCACGAGTGCACGATGCGCGCTTTAAGCGCCTCGATGGTTATTGTTTGGTTTCACTTACCGCTTTTCAACTCTCCGATGTAAACCACGACAAAGCCGCGTTCGACATATTCTGGTAGCCAACACTATCCACTGGACGGACCTAACCGGGACTCTTAGCCTACCATCCAAGCCTCACTTGGCCGAACCTTACCACGAAGGCTATGATCCCAATATGAAACATCTGATTGCTTTTCTTTGCTGCCTGCCGATGGCAACCTTCGCCCAAACACCGCAGCCTGACTTAACCAGTCCTGCGATGGCCAGTGTAGAAGTCGGCGTGATCTGCGCGCCAGACACGCTTGGCGTACAACCGGCACCGGGCACTGTCGCCGGCACGACCCATGTCATTGCTGAAGAACCACCCTTTGTCGCCACCACGCGGCGTGTGCCTGCAGTCCTTGGCATTGGGTTTGGGATCAAATCGCGGACATTGGATAGTGACGGGTTATCAGGCGTTGAGATGACCGTGACTCACCCGCCAATGGGTGACACTGGCGCAATCTCGCAAACCTTCACGACAACAATTCGAGGCACGGACCCGTCGCTCACATTTTACCAGTTCGACTATGATTATGAACTGTTGCCCGGCATCTGGCAGATGGAAGCATCTTTTGGCGGTGAGACGCTTTACCGCACAACATTCGAAGTCCTACCAGCAAATCAGGTCCCGGAACTTGCAGAAATTTGCGGCTTCACAGAGCTTTTATCCTAGAAGGATCTGCTCCAGACAAGCTTTGGTCTCATAATCAGCAACCAATGGGTAAACCCGCAAAACATGATCTGATCAATGCGGCATCCGAAAGCCTAAACCACTGCATAAAACGAGCGCCAAAGACTCAGGTTCAACTGGTATCGTTATCGCAAGACTAAGTTACGCGGTCACTTTCGACACGCTACCCACCTGCGCTCATAAGCTATCTGCGACACTTTCGTTCGAAAATTAACATCAAGGCGAATGAATATTGCGCCGCATCTTCAAATCGACTATTGCTGCACGCGCACAAAGGGGAACGACACACATGGCACACGATGGACAAGACATGACACTGAACACAAACCCAGTTCTGCATGATCTACTCGCCCTCACGGCGGCCTCCCTTCCTGCTGTGGCGAATGTCCTTGCGTGCGCCAAAGCCAGTGTCACGGCCCTCACCACCGCTGATGGGCGCATTTCCAGCGCCTTGATTGAACAACACCAGACGGCGGCCCACGGCTATGCGTGGCTGGCGACCTACGACCAGTCTTTGCGGCAAATGCAGGCTTGGGCTAACCGCTTGCAAGCCGACAGCAAATTTGGCGAAACTGAACAGCTAATTCACCAAATCGCGTTTGGCGAATACCTTTGGCAGATTCATGGTGGTATCCAGATGAACCAAGGCGAAATGGTGCGCCTGCAAGACATGGGCGTGTCTGCCGCAGATCAGGCAGATTTCATGACCGACGCGGTTGTGTCCTTGACCCAAACTGCGAACACCCAAGCAGCGCGAACGCGCCTTGTAGAGCTGATGCAGGAACATTCCGCCAATGTGACTGTTGGCGTGTCCGGTCTTGATGACGAACTAGAAATGATCCGCGAGCAATTCCGCCGCTATGCTGTCGAAAAGGTAGAACCCTTTGCCCATGACTGGCACCTTAAGGATGAGTTGATCCCGCTTCAGGTGATCGACGAATTAGCAGGAATGGGCGTTTTTGGCCTGACAATTCCCGAAGAATACGGTGGATTTGGCCTCTCCAAATCGGCGATGTGTGTGGTGTCAGAGGAACTATCACGCGGCTACATCGGTGTTGGCTCACTTGGAACGCGCACCGAAATTGCGGCGGAACTGATCCTGTGCGGCGGCACGGAAGAACAGAAACAAAAGTGGCTACCGAAACTGGCGTCCGCCGAAACCCTACCAACAGCCGTCTTCACCGAACCCAACACCGGCTCCGACCTTGGCGCGTTGCGCACACGGGCTGTGAAAAAGGGCGAAGATTGGGACGTGACAGGTAACAAGACGTGGATCACCCACGCAACCCGCACCCACATGATGACTTTGCTGGCGCGGACCGATCCTGAGACGTCGGACTACAAAGGTCTGTCGATGTTCCTCGCCGAAAAGACCCCGGGCACTGACGCTGACCCATTCCCAACGCCCGGCATGACGGGTGGCGAAATCGAAGTCCTCGGCTATCGTGGTATGAAGGAATATGAACTGGCGTTTGACGGTTTTGCGATAAAGGGAGAGAACCTTTTGGGCGGAGAAACCGGCAAAGGGTTCAAGCAGTTGATGCAAACCTTCGAGAGCGCACGTATCCAAACAGCTGCGCGTGCCATCGGAGTTGCCCAATCCGCGTTGGATGTGGGCATGCAATACGCAATTGACCGCAAGCAATTTGGCAAATCACTGATCAACTTCCCACGCGTGTCCGGCAAACTGGCGATGATGGCGGTTGAAATCATGGTTGCCCGCCAGCTGACATACTTTTCTGCCGCTGAAAAAGACGCAGACCGACGGTGCGATGTTGAGGCTGGCATGGCCAAATTACTTGGCGCACGCGTGGCATGGGCTTGCGCGGACAACGCCCTACAAATCCACGGCGGCAATGGCTTTGCGCTCGAATACAAAGTCAGCCGCATTTTGTGCGATGCACGTATCCTGAACATTTTTGAAGGGGCTGCAGAAATTCAAGCACAAGTGATCGCGCGTCGCCTGCTCGGATAATCACCTGCGCTTGAGTCGTAGGAGCAACAATGCGACCACAATCCATGCTCCGATTTATCGCCCTTATCATCCTGATCGTGTCCTGCGGACCAGACGAGACGATTTCAGGCTATGCTGATCGCAAAATGATCTACGCTTTGGCGTCCATCGACAATGCCCCTTTTACGGCGCGCGCAACAATTGCATTCGCGAAAGAGGGGGCAGTGAACGGCACAGGACCATGCAACACCTTTCAGGCGACGCAATCCGCCCCTTATCCGTGGTTCGCACTGGGACCAATCGCAAGCACACGCCGCGCCTGCCCCGATCTCGGACAAGAGACGGCCTACTTTGCAGCACTTACCGACATGCGCTTTGCAGAGGTCGCAGGGACGGTTCTGATCCTCTCAAACAACACTGGGCGCGAGATGGTGTTTCAAGCCGAATAGCGCTCGATCGCCTCAAGCAGCCGACCACGAGCGGCAGGCATTGGGCGATCTCCCAGACTTCTCATCAAACGATGCTCAATGAAATAGCCTGTCGTCACCAGTGCCTTCACGATTTCAGCACCCGTCGCATCGCCCTTTCCTGCAAGAACAGGCGGCAACAACAACAACCGATCCGCCCATTCACCCGCGCCATCACGGCTGACGGCCTTACCGGTGCGGGGGGACACAAACGCGAGATCTTCGTTCACACCCCGCACAGCGCAGGCGGACAAGTCCATCCCAAATCCCATCTCTTCAAGCAGCGCCTGTTCCCACCTGAGATACGCCAACGGCCAAATGTCAGTTTGGCCAAGCAAATCAAGCAACCCAACCGTGCGCTCATACAGCGGTAAATGCGCTTCGCGTTCAGGCAAGACCAGCGCAAGAAGACCACAAACCGCATTCAACCCTGCAAGCGATAGACGATCCCCCATGGCAGCAGCGGCCCGACTTCGGATTGGTTCGACAGTGAACGACCCCAAGTGCTCATCCAGTCGCGCCTTCCATGTCACTGCGAGCTGCGCACCCGGCTGCAACAGAGGGGCGACCTTGCGGCTTATTCCACCACGCACAACGCCTGCATGGCGACCATGTTGCTCTGAAAATACCTCAATGATCACCGACGTCTCGCCAAAGGGGCGGGTCGTTAAAAGCGCAGCTTCGTCAGTCCAAGTGATCATGTGGGCAATGTGGGGACAAAATATGATGTTGGGAAGTGCTGAAACAACGGGAGCCTCCGGCGGGGATTTGGAGAAAACCAAAGACGCCGGGCGGTGTGCCCTTCATCTGGCCTTAACAACTCACTCTAACCCGGGTTCATCCAACAGGTGACGTCCCTGTTTATCCTCAACTTCGATGACCCAAAGATCGGGATCAAAGCTGCGTTGTTTCGCGACTGACATTTCAACGTCGCGATCATCGCCTTCGGTCAGGACCACCCATTTGCGATCGCCTGTCATCAGATCAAAGCTACGCTGAAAGCAACAGGCTTGCCCATCAAGCGTATTCAGTTTGATCAAGACAGCGCCCGCCGTCGAATCGCCTCGTTGCACAACAAATGCGGGGATTTCAGACAGACGCAGGCGCGTGAGGTAGGCTGACACCCAGATGTCAGCCGTTAGTCTCATGTATTGCCGTCTTTGAAATCGAGGCCCATCTCTGAGTACCGTTCTTTCTCTTCCAGCCAGTTCTTGCGCACTTTAATTTGCACAAACAAATG
>JAPKCP010000235.1 GCA_028822885.1 Yoonia sp.
TCTTGGAACCCAAAAACCATCGATGATCCCTTGATTGAATGCGCTTGTTGCGTCGCCGACAAATGATCGCCAGCGTCGAGTGCTGATTCAATTTTTTCAATACGCTCAAATGCGTCAGCCACATAGTTTTTTGCGAGACCTGTAAGGTCCTCAATCGTGAACATTTCCAGCAAGTCTTTGGCAATCGTCGGGGACATCGCATCGATAAGCGTTTGAGCTGTGGCCAAACG
Source organism: Yoonia sp. (assembly GCA_028822885.1). Taxonomy (GTDB): domain Bacteria; phylum Pseudomonadota; class Alphaproteobacteria; order Rhodobacterales; family Rhodobacteraceae; genus Yoonia. Next base: position 231 of record JAPKCP010000235.1, read on the forward strand.
ACCCACCTCTAAAGACTTACTGTCAAAATCTTGGGTCTGATTTGAGGTACTGCCAAGAGCCGTTTCCAAGGCGTATTTTAGATCATCATAAGGAATTGGCTTTGATAAAACGACATCGATACCAACCAACATTGCCTTTTCTTCGATAGCTTCCATCACATGGGCCGTCAGCGCCAAGATAGGTGGCATGACCGCGCCTCCCCATTTTTCACGTATACGGCGTGTTGCTTCGAGCCCATCTATCTCAGGCATCGCAACATCCATCAAAACGAGGTCAAATTTGTCAGGTGCAAACATATCAATCGCAATGCGCCCATTTTCGGCCAAAACTGGTAGCATCTTTAAACGTTCGGCGTATGTCAGCAGTAGCTTCTGGATGATGATATTATCTTCGACAATCAAGACCCTTTTGCCAATCAAGCTTTGTCGGATTGGGCCATCCGGCGGTATGTTTTCTGCGCCAACCCAGTCTTCTTTTGCAACAATTGCGATTGGAAGCTGAAACCAAAATGTGGAGCCTTCGCCAAGTACACTTGCGACTCCGACCTCGCCGCCACATCCTTCAAGAATCTGCTTACAGATCGCCAGCCCCAAGCCGGCGCCTCGCGCTGCAGCAGTCAGAGAATTTGAGACCTGTGAAAAATCTTTAAAAAGGTTCTCAACCCCCGTGTCCGCGATCCCGACGCCAAAGTCTTCAACTTCAACCCGTAAAAGCGCTCCCATCGGATGTTCACTTGTATTTGCGCGCACAATGATCGGACCATGAACCGAATATCGCAGTGCATTACTGACGAGATTTGAAATCACCTGCTGCAAACGCGTCGCATCACCCAAGAAGATCTTGGGGACGCTTTTGTGTACTTTGACAGTGATCGGTCGGTCACCGCTTTTTGGGTTTGTTTCTGACAGCTTACAAATACTGTCAATCAAAGCACGGATATCAACATGCTCTTCCTCAAAAACAAAAACACCCGCCTCCATTTTTGAAAAATCGAGAACATCATTCACAATTCTGTTCAGCCCCTGCCCCGCAGACTTGGCATATCCCAAGAGTTCTTTTTTTGCTGGATCAGCCTCATCGAAACCGAGAAGATCAATCATACCCAACAGACCACCAAGCGGGGTTCTGATTTCATGGCTCATGGTCGCAACAAAACGGCCGCGCGCAGTGGATTCAGCCTCAGCACGCTCAAGAGCCAGCTGAAGTTCAACTGTACGATCAACAACTGCCTTTTCCAGTAGCACTGAATGCTTACTTAACTGCTGATTTGCAAGAAAAAGCGCACGGCTTTTCTCCTCCAGCAGCGTTTCGGCTTCTGAACGGGCGCTTTGTTCTCGCTGGTACCTTTTACGTGATACGCGGTCGCTAATTTCGTCGTTCATGGGATTTACGGCCCTGTTCAGTCAGTCGGATATCAAATTTGGTTGCGTTCTCTTGGTGCGTGACCGGGCATTGTTGAATGTCCGCGGTTTCATCAAAGTGATCGAGACACGCTTCGATCATACCGTAGCAAAATTCGACCAATGGACGGGGCGACGAATAGGTCATTTCCAAATGATCTGCCCCCATGCGTTCGGTCGAAAACACGGGCAGATCTGCATCTGGATACAGCTTCTTTACCTCAACATGGATCTCACCATCAACAGCTTCAAGCATCGCAAAGCTATCAGCCTTTCCTGCAAAAAACTCGGCGTAGTGTTCTACAAAATGCGCCATCACCCAATGCCCAAACTTGCGCTGAAGCGCCTCTGGGCTGATGCCCGAATGTTCACTGAATGCCATGACAATCTTGACTAGTTCTGAACATGGGTAATTCCCAACGGTCGTAAATGCCCCGTCGTTGTCCAAATCTATTTTGTCGAGCACCATATCTACGGCATCTTCTCCAAAATCGTCTTCTGCCATTTTAAGCAGTTCAACGAAGATAACACCCTTCATAGCGGACTTTCCTTTTGCTAATATGCAAGCTCACCACAGCATCACCAGTCAGCGCCATCAAGGCCAATTTAGATTGATGCGCTACTTTGCCTGTTCGAAACAACATTCTGTTGATCCATAAGCTTCCATTCGCTTAGCTTATGGAGACAACTCGTTCTTTGTTATTTCCCAAACGCTATCCAAACCCCTTATCAGTTTTCTAAGGTCAGGGCTATCTCCTGCTTTTGCAGCAATTTCGATCGACTTTAGCGTTTCACGCAGCCCATCCGCGCCAAAAATAGCAGCACTGCCCGCAACCTTATGCGCTTGCGCAGCCACGTCAGCAAAATCTAGATTGTCATCGGACTTCAACCGAGCGTGCAATTTATCCATCTCGTCCAAAAATTGTGACATCAATTTTACAAAGATTTCTTCACCTAATGCGTCGCGTGCTTCTGTGCAGATTGTTTGATTTATAAGGGTCACTGCACTGATTGCTGGGTTGGCAGCCACGTCCTCGACGAGGCGGCGTAATGCCTCACGCGAGAGTGGTTTTGTCAAAATGGCGTTCATGCCGTCTTGCATGAACCATTCTTGCTCTTCCGCATTCGCATTCGCTGTCAACGCCACAATTGGTGACTTGGCCGACGCCCCGCCTTCGCTTCTAATCAGGCGGGTTGCGACACGCCCGTCCATGACTGGCATACTGATGTCCATTAATATTAGGTCAAATTCAGTTGCCTTCGACATTTCTGCGCCTTGCTTTCCATTATGCGCTTCAACGACAGTATGGCCATCGGCCTGCAACATTTCGCCAGCGACAATGCGGTTAATTGCATTGTCCTCAACCAAAAGCACATGCAGGGCACTGGCGGGAAGCGGCGCAATCACTGCGTCATTTACGACAGGCACTTGTGCTTGTGTCACTGGTAACCTGACCCAAAAGGTGCTGCCTTCACCAACAACACTGTCAACTCCAATTTCCCCACCCAGCGCAATCACAAAGCGTTGCGCGATACTTAGTCCAAGCCCAGTGCCACTACCCTCGCGGTCGTAGGCAGTGTCGCCCGTCACAAAATCATCAAAGACACGATCGACCAACTCTTCTGCGATTCCAGGGCCCGTATCAGTGACCTTAAGCAATAATTCTGCAGCCCCTGCTCCACCAACATTTTGGACCATAACAGCCACTCGACCATCTTTCGTAAACTTCACAGCATTGCCGATCAAATTCATCATGACATGCAATAATTTATCATGGTCTGACAGAATCCAGTCTATTTCTTGCCCAGTCCACCCCCAATCCAAAGAGGTGCCATTTTTCGAAGCTGTGCTGCCTTGAGTATCGACAATATCTTGCAGAAGCGCCGAGATATTCATCGGTTCGCTGCGGGTATCAAGTTTGCCTGCATCATAACGGGTGATATCTAAGACATCTGAAATATGGTTCATCAAAAGGCGGCCAGACGTTTCCATGTGGCCAACATAACGATCCTGATCAGCAGTCAATTTGGTGTCCCGCAACAGGTTCATATTTCCCAAAAGACCATTTAGTGGGGTGCGGATTTCATGGCTCATCGTGGCAAGAAAGTCAGTCTTCATCTTTTCGCTGGCTAGCGCTTTATCCAATGCCGCAACGAGTTCTGCATCCGCGGCGACACGCGCCGAAATATCACGTAGGAATGCAACGAAGATTTCGCCTTGATCAGTCGTCGCCGCTTGAATCGCGAGTTCGATTGGGAAGGTTTCACCATCGCTGCGCATTGCTTCAGTTTGGACCCGTCCTTTACCAATAACGTGCAAATCGTCCAAAGCCCGTAGCCGCGCCATACCTGTATAATGAGCTTCGAGCATGTGGGCCGGTACGATAAGTACACTGACATTCTTACCCAAAACATCCTCTTCACTATGTCCAAAAATTGCTTCTGCGGCAGGGCTGAATTCAAGAATTAGGCCATCAGCATCGCACACGATCACGCCATCCAAGGCCGTATCAGTAATCGTTTTCATCCGCATCGCAGTTTGATTTTGTTCGCGTTCGCGACGATATATGTGATGGTTCAGCCGATTCAGATAATAAAGACCAATCGCTAAGGTACTGATCAGAGTCGCCAAAGCAATCGCAAGCTGGGTCATCGTTTGTGACACCGCGTTGCGCTGTTTGTCAGCAGATTGTGCAAAAATATTGAGACCCGAATTAGCGAGCTTTCGCACCCTAGGCGCAATCTTAGAGGCACTGATTACCAGTTCGGGTAAACCGCTCAACAACTCATCGTCGTCAGCATCAATCAACGGCACACTGTTGTCGAGGAACGCTACAATCTCACTCAGGGCGCCATGCGAGATAGGATCATCGCGCAGCTCTGCAAAGACAGTTGCACGACGCACTGTCGTCATTCGGCTGTAAAAAACGTCAAACTCTTGGCGCAGCTGACCCAAAGAAACAGGAACGCGTGTTAGTTCTTGCGAGAACTCCAAAAATTCAACTTGAGTTTGCGCCAACGCCCATTGAATGTTGTCAGAAGAGGCTGACCCCAAGAGCTTCATTTCGCGTGTCACATTAAAAGTCAGAATTAAAATCGAAATAAGGGCAACAAAACCCGCCATAACCGCAAAGGTTCGACCGGTCTTAGCGCGTGCTTGAATGCTGTCTGACAAGATAAAGTTCCTGGTGCTGAACGTAAAGCTTAGCCTTTGACGCTACTTCACGAACTCTATCCTGTCGAGTTGCCAGATACTGCGCGAATAGATCACCTCGGACCGAAAATTAGCACTGCGATCGTAGGGATAGATAATCCAAAGTGGGCCTTTATCGCGGACTGACATTTCTTCGCCGTTCATAAGATAGGCAATGATAGGGCCATCAACGACCGCATCTGACACAGGGATTTCGACAGTATAGTCATTAATTGCTGTTGCGCGGAATGTGCCCTCGGTTACGTCGATAAGCTCAGCCAATGATTTCAGCGATACTCCTGTGAAGGTGTGCACTCCGTCAGTCCAGATCGTGCT
>JAPKCP010000236.1 GCA_028822885.1 Yoonia sp.
ACATATAATTCGCCGTCTTCCCAAACTGGAACACCATCAACGCGCACAGTCACATCAAGGACGTTCAGCGATATTTCACCGGGAGGGTAAGCACCGCACGTGTGGAAATGCAGGATGCGTGGGTTGCCAAAGGCGCCACCGCCCCACCGCTCAAAATAATGCCCTGCTTGTTCTTTGAACTCACATCCCGGGTGAATGCCAGCATGCCATGAATGCAGATAATATGTATCAATCCCGTATTTATTACCGACAAATTCGTAGTGCGCTTTGGCAGCAGCCACATCACGGGCAGACCCTTCAAACCCAGTGATCCGCGTATCCTCAAAATTCACAAACAGCGTCTCTTTCAACTCGCAAGACCACGGTGTGTAGAATTGCGATCCAGTGCCGGTCAGAAACCCATTCTGCGCAATCCGGCCACGAAACCCTTTGCCAGAAACAGGGGCCAACACCGACACAGGAAACCGTTTGAGGGTCGTGTCCGCGACGGTCAGCGGCTTTGTGGCAACCGCTCCCTTAAAATCAGTGCCTGCGGGACACGTGACATGAATTTCAGATCCACTAAAAATAGCGTTGTTGACCAGACCCTTCAGGGCCTCGAACGCTTGGTAGTCAATTGTGCCAAACGGTGACGCCAACATTTCACGGTCCAACGCATAGCTAATGATCTGCGTGTTGGCCGAATTCTTTGGGCGGAATCTAATCTGATCACCTAATCGCGCTAGGAAGACCGTACAATTTGCCCCCTGCATCTTGCGCGCAAGCGCATCACATGGATCGCATACCTTTCTGCTCAACGGGACATCAAACAGTTCTGTAACAAGGCCAAGTTCATCAGCCACTCTTTTGATCGACATGCATAACTCGGGATCATAATATCCAAAATCATCAGTCTCTCGGACAATCAGAAGTTTGTCCCCGGACTGACATTCCGCACAATTGACAAGCAGGTTGTGTGCGCCCTTTTTTAGGCGATCTTCAAAATAATCTAACAAAGCAATTTCCCTAAATTACGGGCCGCATCAACGCGTGATGCATGATAGAGATTAGCAAGAAAGTGGATTTTAGACTATTTCTGAGTCATAATCCTTGCCATTAGGTATACTAATACTACGTACCCGTGGGACTTGAAGATCAGAGACAAAGATGGCTTTAAGAACGTACATAAACATTTGAGGCTGTCTTTTGGGTACGAGTTATCACGACATCAAAGCGACGATCTTATTGCGCATCCGCGAGAATATTTGGCCCCCCGGCGCTAACTTGCCCGGTGAAATTGATCTGGCCAAAGAATTTGGATGCGCCCGTGCGACTGTCAATCGCGCGATGCGTGAACTGGTGGACGAAGGTATCCTTGAACGCAAGCGCAAGGCCGGCACCAAGGTCAAACCATCGCCGACCCGACGGGCCATGTTTTCGATCCCTATTGTTCGCGAAGAGGTTGCCAACGCTGGCGCGAAATACCGGTATGTGCTGATCGAACGCGCGGTCATACCCGCCCCCGGATGGCTCCGCGCGCGCATGGATATCGCCAAAGACCAACCCACATTGCACTTACGCTGCATGCATTACGCTGATGGCAACCCGTATCAATTTGAGGACCGTTGGATCAACCTTGCTGCTGTCCCCACTGCGGCAGATTTCGATTTCGAAGATATCGGCCCTAATGAGTGGCTTGTTCGCGAGGTTCCGTTCACCGAAGGCGAGTTGGTATTTTCGGCAACGAATGCAACGAACGAGGTCGCGAACTTCCTAAACACGGTGGACGGCGCTGCTGTATTTACAGTTGAGCGGACAACGTGGCTGGACAAGATGAGCGTCACATATGCGCGGCTCTATTTTGCCAAAGACCACAAGATGACGACCCGTTTCTGATCTGACGCTACAGATAGATGGTGGGATACGACCCATTCAAATCAAATTTGCATAAAGCCGCGCTAGTAGGCCTAACTGGAGCAATACGGTTGAGAGCGGCGTGCCTAGGTCAGATTGCGGTCATATGACCCACCTTCAACCCGCTTCGCGTTCAGCCCAACCTGCGAAGACTCGCTCTAAAAATATGACCGCATAATACAAAACGATCCCCAAAAATGCGAGCGCGATCAAAACAGCGAACATCAATGGATAGTCCCCGTTTGTCTCTCCCGATTTGAACAGTGCCCCAAGTCCGCGGCCATGCGGGCTGACGATTTCAACCAAGTTTGTACCAATGAAAGCGAGGGTCGCCGAAACCTTCAAGGCACCAAAAAACTCTGGTAATGTTTTGGGCAACGCTATTTTGCGAAATATTGTAAACCGGGATGCGCCAAGGGCGCGCAGGATATCGCGGTACTCTGGTTCCAACGTGGAAAGGCCAATGCCAACCGAAACAGCGATGGGAAAGAACGAAATCATGAACGCCATCAGGATTGTGTTAAAGTCATGCTGGCCAATGAAGATCAGAGAAATAACTGGCACAAGCGTGGCTTTGGGAATGGCATTGAACCCAATTAACAACGGATAAAGAGCGTCGCGCGCGATCCGCGAAAATCCAATGACCATACCAATTACGGTTCCAAATATGACAGCCAAAAACAGCCCAGCGACAGTCCGCCAAAGGGTCTGCCAACCCATAATAAAGAATAGTTCTTTATATTTCCAAAATGCGGGTGGCAAATCAGAGGGCGAAGCCATTTTGTAATTCGGCCAGTCATTAGCCCAAACTAAAAGCTCCCACAGACCAAGAAAAATAATGACGGCAAAGATAGGAGCAGCGATCTTACGAAACATCAGCGATCCTCAATTTGACGTCCCTGTGCGATTTTGATCTGGTCGCGCAAGATATGCAGCATTTCTGCTGCGGGTTGGGTGAACAGCACATCCAATGTGCGGTCCTTTGGCAGATCAACATCCATCACAAATTGGGTGCGGGCTGGACGACCAGATAGAACAATCACTTGATCGCCTAAAAACACGCTTTCCCGTAGATCATGGGTAATAAGGACGGCTGTGAACGGTTCCGCGTCGCGCAGATCACGCATGGTCTGCCAAAGATCCTCGCGGGTGAATGCATCAAGGGCACCAAAAGGTTCGTCCATGATAAGGACATCAGGTTTATGAACAAGAGAGCGGCACAAGGACGCGCGCTGTTTCATGCCACCGGACAATTCTGACGGGCGTTTATGCTCAAATCCAAGCAACCCAACCATGTCGAGCAGCTCCATTGCGCGTGCAACGCGATCACTGCGGAGCATACTGGGTGCTACAATTTCGAGGGGGAGGATGACGTTGTCCAAGACCGTCCGCCATTCCAAGAGTACGGGGTTTTGAAAGGCCATCCCCACTGTTTTGCGCGGTCCTTTGACAAGTTCACCGTGCAGCCAAACTTCACCAGCATCAGGCTTCAGCAAGCCCGCGACGAGCCGTGTCAGTGTGGACTTTCCACATCCAGAAGGGCCAACAACTGCCGCAAATGTGCCCTCAGGAACGGACACGTCCAATCCATCCAAGACCGGAAGTAGTCCGCTTACCGTTTTGTAGGCGTGTTTAACACCTTTAATCTCTATGAGGTTTTCGATGCTACGACCCTTGGAAAAGTAAGAAGCCACGACTTTTCTACCGTGGCCTCAATTCTGCAATTACTGCAACATCAAGCTGCCATCAGTCGGCAAGAAGCTAGGGTCAAAGTAGACTGCTGCATCCGGCTCTGTCTGGAATTCATAGACAGATTTGGTCTGCTCTATCGCGCTCATCATACGATCACTGTCAATGGAACCAATGCCATTTTCGATAACAAAATCCGTCAGGACATTCGCATCAATTGCCATTTGCAAACGCTCAGTCTCAAGCGCGGCATCCGCTGCAGGGTTGCGATCCATCAACGCCTCAATCGCTACATCCGGTGCGGCAATCGCGTCCTTCCAACCCATCGCCACCGCACCCAAAAAGGCGGTGACAACGTCAGGATTAGCTGCTGCAAAATCTGTGTTCACAATGATTGCATTACCGTAAAGATCCACGCCATAATCCGCCATCAACATCACAGAGATGTCGTCGGCAGGGACCCCAAGACGTTTTAGATTCAAGGTAGACGAAAATGAAAAGCCAGTGATGGCGTCAACGTTGCCCCCCGCCAACATAGGCTCTCGCGTTGGGAATCCGACAGGTTCGACGGTGATACCAGCCAAATCAATGCCAGTTTCAGCTGCAAAGATTGGAAACTGTGCCCATGCGCCGTCTGGCGGTGGTGCGCCAAGGACTTTGCCAACAAGGTCTTCGGGTGTTTCTACGCCAAGCGATTTCCGTCCAACAACCGCAAATGGTGGTTTGTCGTAAACCATCATAACAGCGGTTACCGGTGCACCGGGGTTCTGGTCGAGAAAGCGCATCAATGAATTAATATCGGCAAATCCAACGGGGAACGCGCCAGTCGCGACTTTTGGAATAGCATCAAGGGACCCTGCCCCTTCACTGATTGTGACAGTCAAACCCGCATCGGCAAAATATCCCGCATCCAATGCATGAAAATAAGGTGCTGACGGTCCTTCGAATTTCCAATCCAGCGCAAAGGGCATGTCTGTTTGCGCAAATGCTGGCGAAGTCAGAAGCGTCGCGGCGAGCGCGAAAAGTGTCTTGTCAACGGTCATGTGAAGGCCTTACCTGGTTGCGTCTCATCAGGAATTAGCAGGCAGCCAGATAGGGTAACAGGATTTCCAAAGATCGCAGGCGCAATCGATTTCTGCCTCTGCATACCCGCTTAAAAAATGAACATATTTTTGGTGGCTGCGCAAAATGCATGCGCTTGGACAAAATTGAGTAGAGCGCGATTGGGTCTGTCATGGCCAAACAGTTGAGGTATTATTCACCCGCAATAAAATCTCAGGTGTTCCAGCCCAGCTTGACTAATCGCCATGAAAGCGAGCATAAAACCGACACATCGGAGCGATTTCTGCTGTGAGCCAGTATATTTACCAAACAATTTAGTGAGATGAGATTGGGTCACGCCGTGTGTTTCACATACATGTCTAAGAACGCGGTCACACAAGCGATCTCGAAAATGGTCTAAACCGGGCGCGACGATCCGTGCTCTGTATTCTATTGATTGATTTGAAACATGGGTAGGACCGCGCCACGCCCAATATATGCAACATTCTTGTGAAATAG
>JAPKCP010000237.1 GCA_028822885.1 Yoonia sp.
CCTAGGCAATGGCAATGAAGGTTCACTTACCTCCCATTTTGCAGCGCATATCTGTTTGGAAGGTCGAGAAAACGCTTGATTTAGAGAGGTTTCGAGGCTGGTTACACGCCAGTGTTGCACCGCGACCTTAGGCTATGAGCAGAGTGGGACTTTGTGCTGGATGATCGACAAGCTCTTCCGTCAAATATGGTGTTTTGTGACTCCAATCGACCGGATGATGGGTTCCCGAATTGAATGTGCGCAGCCGCTTGCGAAGGCGTTGCTTATTTTCAGGGGCCAGTCTGAACGCTGTCGTGGACGCAAAAATCCTTGAAAGGGCAAGAAGCGGGTCGGCATCAAGGGTGTCCGTCCCCACTCCCAGCCGCAATAGTGCTTACTCTAGTGGTTCCGGAATTATGTCACGCCGCAACTAACACGCCATGTTTTAATTCACGTAAAAGTAAATTCCACTGCGGACTTGGCAAACGTCCCAAGGAAATTCACCACCAACCAAACCGTGCATTCTTGCCGGTTGTTTCTACGGCAGCAACGCCCAGATCAAAACCAGCCATCTTTGCATAACGTTTCAGTCCCTGTTTTGCTGCATTCTCGTTCTCAAAATCACCGATACTCAAAGAATTTCCCTGAGCGACATTGAGCGACATCGCTACCATTGGGTCGTCGCTTAAAATCTTAATTCCATGGTCTGCGATGAAGTTTCGAGCGCTATTTTTGATATCGTCAAAAAGCATATTGTTTCGCTCCAACTGCGCAAAACTGAAGCTCGAATTGTTCGTCGATGTTGCGGCAAGAAAGCCAAAATAGCTCCCCGTCAGTGGCATCGACATACAATAGCACGAGATAATTGGAAGGTCTTTGATAATGTCTGCAAACCATTTCTGAAACGCAGACGCATCTCTGTAGATGTCTTTCTTTGTACGGGCATCTTCGAATGCTTTGCGCAACTTTCTGGTTTCTTTAAAGCGCGTGTAAAGCGCGTATACGAATTCGATAACGCCCATGAAAGCTTTCAAGACCGTGCTCGCGCCGACCATCGCCACATCTAGCCCAATCAGAAGCGCCTGCTTCAAAACCCCTTTCGCTCCATCTTTGATAGTGCCTCTAATTTGGTCATGCACGGATGATACTATCTGCTTTGGATGGCCACTCAATATCCCGGCTTCCAGCTCAGATTTATGACGGTATGTACCATACGCGCTGACAGCACTTTTTATATTTTTGCCAATGTTGATAATGCCACCAAGCTGACTCGCGACGCCAGAAAACACTTCACCAATAATCCGAGGAAGGCTGTTTAGCAGTGAAATCAGCGCTTCTCCATCAATGTTAGCACGCAACCAATTTGCGACCTCATTATAAAGCACGTTCAACGCGCCGATATTGTTGACCCTGTTCGAGCCCCCGGTTGCGGAGGTTTCGCCTTTGACACAGTCAATCGCAATCTTAGCTGGCGTAAACTCGGGGTCGTTCGCCATACTATAGACGTGGTGCACGTCCGCAGATGCAAACGATGCATCTTTTAGGAGTGAAACAGGATCTTGCGGCATCCCAATAGTGCGCGCATGCGACAGAAAGTGAAGAATACCCTGCCGCGCATTCGCAGCAAAACGCTCGTCTGGCGGTTTTGGACCAAAACGCCTATTGGACGCAACATGGCGCATCACATTGTCCAGATTAGAAATCGCGCCTGACTTGTTACGACTACTTGTTGCCCAAGTCGGTCCCTTTGCGTTTTTCCATAGATCGAGCGCTATCTTAATCTCTGCCTGGTGCCAAGTTTCAGTGTATTTAATGCCAACGGTGTTGCCTTGCAGAAGGCTCATCTGCTGATAAGGCGTGGCGTTCTTATAAAAGTCTTTGATGCCAGTCTCGTAATTCTTAATTTCCGTGTCCAGCTTTTTCATGGCACTGCTGCGACGTGACATTCTCACGTCGGTCGCCTTCATCCAATCGTCGTATGGGATTTTTAAGGTTTGTCCGGTCACGCTGTCCCTTTCACAGAAAAAATTATCTGCTGGCTATAACTTCTGGGTTTAATTTCTCAAACGCTATGGCACTAGCACCTTGATTCCAAGAATTTTCTGCGATGCCTCTTTTATCATGGGCGCAGACATTTCGATGCAGCACAACGCATCAGTGGGCGTATTAATCACTGCCAATTCGCTTCTTTTTTTAACGTCCACGATACCGGTCTTTGTGCGACCCTCTGCAGCAGTGGGCTTGTCACGCGTGATTTCTGGTTTCTCAACTCATTTTAAGCAGCCTTTCGTTTTAGGGCTAACCTGATGACCGCTACAAACGCAGCCTTGTCTTGCCAACCATTGCGGCCGTTCGTGCAGTGCGCAGGATTCCAGCGGCTTGCGAGGCGTTCACGATAAGCCAGATTGCCGCCAGCAGATCCACAAAATCCACCTCGCAGCTTGCAAAGATGGTGCACGATGTGACGCTAAATTCGTGCGAACACGCCTTGCACTTGAACTTGCGACGTGTCGTGATCTTGGACGCATTTCTGGGCTGCAACGAAGCATTTGGACATGGCCGTCAAGGTCCGCTGTGGTCCACGTTGTCCCCACCACAAAATTGATGAAGCAATAATGTCCATCATTCTCCAAATGGGCATTTATTTTGGACCGCTTTGAGGATCAATTGGTCAGATAACGCTCCCTAATTGTCTTGTGCACGATAGGCCGTGTTGTGACGGGTCTGTTGCAGTCACCCAAAGACGTTCCTGAACAGGTCAATGCATTTTCGAAACCCTGCTTCAAAATCACCATCACCTGAATGGAAGACGCTCTCAAGCGAAACCACGCCTTGGTAGTTATCGCGCGTTAAAGCCTCGGACATGGGCGCGAGCAATGGACCGATCTGGCCGTGTCCCAATTGCTTTACTTCGAGAAATGCACGTGGTGTGTCGACGCGCACATCCTTGATATGAATATGCCCAAGATAGCCGTCCCTGACCTGTTCGTAGCCGTCAGGATAGGCAAGTTCGTGACACCAGCAGTTGTTGGCTGGGTCCCAAAGCACTTGAAGCGTATCCTTTGCATTCAGATCATCAATCAAACGACGCGCGGTGTAGTTAGAGTTTACCATTGTTCCGTTGCCTGTCTCGACGACCAATTTTATGCCTGCCTGACGTGCCAGATCAACAGCAGGCGCCATCAAAGGCAATATGGCCTCCCATGCACCGTGAGCGACGTTCCAAGTTTCGGCCCCGTTTGACCCCCACAAAATCTGCTCTTTCTTCGGTGTCATGATCCGAACCAACGGACTTCCAACGGTATGCGCCATCTCAATAACACGCGCCAAAGCGTCCATGTGTTTGATATGCAGGGTGTCACCCGCCACATTTGCTGACGTCATACCAGCAAAAATATGACGTGACAGACATGACACAGGTTTCCCGCGATCTCGTAACAGGCGGTCAATTTCTTTGATCTCTTGCGGTGTGTGGTCGCCAACTTCGGTATCGCCAACGAATTGTAATTCCGCATAGTCGAGGTCAAATTCATCCATCACATCAAGCGCATGAGAGAGATCACGGCTGATGCCATCACAGATTACACCCAGCTTCATGGTTTACTGTTGCGGTGCAATTCTGCTCCGACAATCTCTTCGATCACACGTGTGCAAACCCAGTTGTCGCCGTTAGGATATTTGGTGCGCCCTGCATGAAATATCTGCATTGCAGATGCAGCCGTATGCAGTGGAACGCCCAACTCTTCACCGAGTCCCATCGATATAGTAAGGTCTTTGTGCATGGTATTGATGTGGCTTCCTGTGCCCTCAAACTGTCGATCGATGATCTTTTCCAAGGCATTGTTCACCACGCCGCAGCCAGCAGAAGACGTTGAAAATACATCAAACAAAACCTGTCCAGAAACGCCTGCCTTGGCGGCAAGTGCTGCCGCTTCGAATGTTGCAGAGAACTGCGCGCCGATAAGAGATTGCAGACATGCCTTGACCGTTTGTCCGTCGCCCGGATTGGTGCCTACGCGGTGGATATTAGCTGATACGGCGTCCATGAATGGCGCAAACCTGTCCAATACGTCTTCGGGTGCTGCCGCCATCATTGTCAATGTGCCAGCCTGTGCGCCGGGAAAACCACCAGAGACCGGGGTGTCAATCAAGTGGACGCCGCTGCCCTGCATTGCCTCACCAATTTCGCGGGCTTCTTTTGGTTTGATCGTGGCACTCAGGATGACGGCCCCCCCTTTGGGAAGGTGCGACATAAGCCCGTCCTGCCCCAAGATGACCTCTTTCGCTTCGTCCCCTGTCATCACCATCACAAAAACAGCCCGTGAGGCTTTGCCAACTTCAGCAGGGCTTTGGGCTGCTTTGCCACCCATTGCGACAAAGGCTTCCAGACGCTCGGGCTTAAGATCGATTCCCGTGACCAGAAAGCCGTTCTTGATGAGGTTCTTGGCCAAACCACTGCCCATATCCCCAATGCCAATGATGCCTGCAGTTCTCATAAAAACACTCCCGTATTTATCGCATTGGGCTTCGCCCATGCAGCTTTCGAAAACAGCTGAAAAATGGATCAGCCGCGTTTCGCGGGGATTTCACGCGTCATAAGAGACGTCGGGCGGGTCCGGAAGACACCCCACTGCCCGGTTAGGTCTTTTCAAGCTAATACTGGAATTTCAAATATGACAAGGGGAGCATTCCGCATTCGGGTGTTTGTGGGCGGCAAGATCCTATCATCTCGCACCAGACGTTCCTCAAGCCGTGCCGCAGCATTATTGCGACTTGCCGCCGTCACGACTGGGCGAAGCGATACGGCTTTGGGAGCCTTTTATCGACGTTTGGCCGCAAGGGCGGGCAAGGCGAAGGCTGTCACAGCCACTGCCCGCAAGATTGCCGTCTTGTACTACAACACCTTGCGGCACGGCATGACGACCTTCAAGCATCCTGGCGCGTCACATTATGAGGCGCGATATCACAACCGCGTGCTCGGCAATCTCAAGCGTCGCGCCAAGTCACTGGGCTCTGATTTACAAGACCTTCCCAAGGAGGCTGACATGGCTGTTTCTTAGCAACGCAGTTCTTCGCGAGCCAAAGGCTGTGAGGTTTAGGTTTGTCCGCTGCCCGGCAGTCGATCCAAAGGATCGATGAGAGGGGAAGAACA